>JAAZEK010000463.1 GCA_012512335.1 Clostridiales bacterium
CGTAATAATAAATCATATGGAAGGAGCCTTTGCAGGAACGACCAACATTCTTAGCGAATATCAGCAGAAAATCCGTTAAACACCTCCGCATGTCTGAACGTGGTGAGTTCGGAAGGTGTAGGATTTTCTGATGATATGAGCTATAGAATGATTCGTGAGTGCAACAGCGACTGGAATATATTTATTATTAATTTACCCAGTGAACAGTAAGGTTGCGTGTTGTGGGTATCTCGTATCAACCAAAAACCATAAAAAAAGCATTGAAATAATTCAATGCTTTTTTAAGTTTTTACCTATAATTATTGCTCCATCTGCTTACCCAAGAAGCCTGCAGCTGTTTCCGCTATTTTCTTTTCTACTTCACCCATATCTATATTAGCTTCCTTGGATAAAAGTACTATAGCTCCAATAGAGTCTCCCTGTGTAACAATAGGTACGATGACTTGAGAAGAATACTTTGTAGGGTCTTCCTCATTTACAACAATATTATACATTTTAGCTTCTTCACTACGGTTGGCTACAATTGGCTTTTTAGCTTCCATAACTTGTTCCAAATCCATATTAATTGCTTTGTCTAAGTACTCTTTTTTAGCGCCACCTGAAACCGCTATGATGGAATCCTTATCTGTAACACATGAGATATGCCCCAAGCTTTGGTGCAATGATTCGACATACTCTCTAGCAAAGTCGCCTAATTCACCAATTGGAGAATATTTTTTAAGTATGACTTCACCTTCACGATCTGTAAAGATTTCCAGAGGATCTCCTTCCCTAATCCGTAAAGTCCGCCGGATTTCCTTAGGGATAACTACTCGTCCTAAGTCATCTATCCGCCTGACGATCCCTGTTGCTTTCACATACATCCCTCCTTCATCAACATTACTTACAAAAGCATCTTGCACAGTTATTATTTTACTATACTTTGGCTTTTATGCATCAGATTGACAGGAGCTGTGAAAAATAACACAGATTATATCAATTACAGCCTATTTTCATACTTTTTAATATCGGCTTCCTCTAACCATCCTTTGACAAGCTCGTCAATTTTCTCACTCTTTTTTTGGTTCAACAATGTTGTCTGAATAACTTCCTTGACATCCTCCAAAGACGCAATTACATCCTCTGTGGCTTCATAAACCTTAATAATATGATAACCTACATCAGTAGCAACTAGCTCAGATATCTCTCCTTCCTTCAATTCGAAGGAAGCAGTCAAAAATTCTTCATACATGCTAGCGTCCCGATACATGGTGTATCCATCCTTGTTTTCTTCAGCTTCCATGCCAGGATCTTCCCCATGCTTTATTATAAGGCTTTCAAAATCCTCATTAGTCTTGGTCTCGGCCAATACAGCCTCTGCTTTGCCCTTTATGGCTTCCAGCTTTTCCTCTCGCATCTTATCGGCATCCTCATCCTTGTCTTCCTGCCTAAGAGCTTGTATGCTTTTAGCATCTTCATCAGCAAGCATTAATAAAATATGCTTTACTCGACGCATAGCCGGTTCTGTTACTATAGGAACAGAAGAATAATAGGCTGACATAGAGGGATATTCTAATTGGGAATCCAATTCCTTCTGGTAATATTCCTCAATTTCCTTATCATCTACTGATAAACCCTCAGTAAGCTCATCCAAGTAATTTTGAATGATTATATACTCAGCTGCTTCCTTTATATAAACTTCCTCAGTTAGACCTGCAGACTCAAGATATTCATTCATCTCATCTCTGGCTAATTGCAAATAATCGGTATCTGGATCCGCATCTTCTTCGGCTTGTTCCTTCAAATTCTCAGCATGTTCCTCAATTTCTTGATCAAATTCCTTTTTTGCCTGGGCTTCTATTTCTTCATTTATCACATGACCAGCAGCAGCGGTTTTTTGCTTAACAAGCTCTTCTTCAATAAGGTTGTCCAACATACTAGTCATAACATCCTTGTCATATTCCTCTGTTTGGCCATAGTACATATTGTATAGATCTATAAGATTACCCTTTAGGATATCCTCTCCATTTACCTTGGCTACTGTGATTTTACGATCCTTCTCCTCATTTACCTGAACCAAGCCGCAGCTGGATAGCAAAACAGCCATCACAAGCAACAAGGTTAGAAATACCACACTCTTTCGATTCTTCAATCCATTCATCCTTTCAATAAGTTTATCTACCTTAATATAGATAGATGTCACAGGAATTCCTATTATTATACCTGTAACTCACTTTGTTGTAAATCATTAGTTTTCTCCAAAATCCCTCTAACAGCAATAATAGCAGCTGTTCCGGTAGCTTCTTTGACGTTCAGGGTAAAAATTGGAGGATTGGATCTCACCAGACGCAAAACCTTTTGGTTTTCATTTAATAGTATCATCAGCGTTCTTGGGTAAATTGATTTATTGCTTTCCAGCTTAAGCTTTACCTCTCTAGCTCTATGGATTATTTCCGTAAACCCAAGCTTTTCTGCCAAAGCTCTAATATATGAGACTTCAATTAGATTCTGGGTTGAGTCTGGTATCTCGCCAAAACGATCCACCATTTCATCTTCTACATCATATTTCTCATTAATATCCTCTATGGCAGCAATTCGCTTGTACATCTGTAATCTATGGCTTTCGTGGCTAATGTACTCTTTATCAATAAAGGCATCTACCTTAATATCCAAGACGGTTTCCGTCTTCTTAACTGGTTCTTCGCCTTTTAATTCCTGGACGGCTTCAGCTAATAATTTTGCATACATATCATAGCCTACAGTTATCATTTGCCCATGCTGTTCTGCTCCCAGAAGGTTGCCTGCACCTCGTATCTCCAAATCTCGCATGGCAATTTTAAAACCAGAACCAAATTCAGTAAATTCTTTTATGGCGCGAAGCCTTTTTTCTGCTATCTCATTAAGTATCTTATCCTGCTTGAAAGTTAAATAGGCATAGGCAACCCGATTGGACCTGCCTACCCTGCCTCTCAATTGATACAGCTGTGACAAGCCAAAATGATCTGCATCATATACTATCAAGGTGTTGACACTGGGTATGTCCAAGCCACTTTCTATGATAGTTGAACAGAGCAAAAGGTCATACTCATGATCATAAAAGGAAACCATAACACGCTCTAAATTAGCTTCCCCCATTTGCCCATGGGCTACAGCAATTCGAATTTCCGGAACCAAGCGTCTAAGTCTTTCCGCCATTTTCTCCATTAACTTGACCTGGTTGTATACGAAATAAACCTGACCACCTCTTTGAACTTCACGGATGATCGCATCCCTGATCATGGAATCGCTATATTCTACAACAAAGGTTTGTACTGGATATCTTTCCTCTGGAGGGGTCTCAATAACGCTGATATCACGTATGCCTACCAGGGACATATGTAAGGTGCGCGGTATCGGAGTCGCAGTAAGTGTCAGCACATCCACATTCTTTTTTATTTGCTTAATTATTTCTTTATGACCTACTCCAAAGCGTTGTTCCTCGTCTACCACTAACAGCCCCAAATCCTGAAATTTTACATCCTTGCTTAGAAGTCTATGGGTACCAATAATAACATCTACGTTACCAGCCTTTAACGCCTTTAGCGTTTCCTTCTGTTCTTTTGGGGTTCGAAAGCGGCTAAGAACCTGTATTGTAAATGGTAAATCTCCAAAACGACTAAGGAAGGTGTGATAATGCTGTTGTGCCAAAATAGTGGTGGGGGCTAAAACAGCCACCTGCTTCCCGTCCATAACAGCCTTGAATGCAGCCCGAATAGCTACCTCGGTTTTACCATATCCCACATCTCCACATAAAAGCCGATCCATAACCCTATTGGATTCCATATCTCTCTTGATCTCTATTAGAGACTGCAATTGGTCCGGAGTTTCCTCATAGGGAAAGCTATCCTCAAATTGTTGCTGCCAAAGGGAATCTTCAGAGTATGCAAAGCCTGTAGCTGCCTCTCGGGAGGCATACAGTTTAACCAAATCAAAAGCTAATTCTTTAACGGATTCTCGGACACGGGACTTGGTTTTCTGCCATTCAGTCCCACCTAGCTTGGACAAGCGCTGCATCTTATCTTCGCCACCAACGTAAGGCTGAATTATATCCATCTGGTCCGTGGGTATATATAGCTTATCTGTGCCAGCATATTTGATTAGTAAATAATCCCGTTCCTGTCCGCCTGCAGTTAGCTTTTTAGTACCTAGATATCTTCCTATTCCGTGGTTTTCATGAACTACTAAATCCCCTGTTTTCAAATCGGTAAAGGGGTCCAGCTTCTTGCCTTTCCTTTTAGATACGGTCCTATGCTTTTGTGTCCCGTATATTTCCTGGTCGCTGATTAAGACAAAACGCCCTTCTGTATATTCAAAACCCTTGCTTAGACTCCCGGGTAGAGCAATAATCTGTCCTGGATATATCTCGTTCTTGGAATCAACGCCTATCTGTACCTCCAGGCCATATTCCGATAAGGCATCCGACATTCCTTCTGCCTTTAGCTTACTACCTGACAACAAAAGAATAAAATAACCCCGCTCCTTCCAATAACGAAGGTCATCAGCTAGGAGCTCCCACTTCCCGTGATATGCAGGTATGGTTCGAGCAGCTACGGGCTGAATGCGCTTAGGTTCAAAGCCTAGGTTGCTTCGAGGCAAGGATAACATAGCCATACCTCTGTATTGATTCACTTGGCTGAGAATGGTGTCATAACTGCCCAACAAATTCGCTTGTTCAGGAAGAACCTCTCCCTTCATAAGCAAATCTCTGAAATATTCGCTAAAATCAGTAGCAGTTTGGTTACTATGCTCTTTGATTCGCGTAGGTTCATCCAAAATCAACATAGCCTCTGATCCTGCATAGTCAAGCAGATTGCCTGGTTGATCATAGAAATATGGAAAAAAGTGAACCAATTGATGTTCTAAAATTCCCTGGTCCATTCGCTCCAGCAATTCCTGCATACGACTTTGTAGCTTAGTAG
>JAAZEK010000464.1 GCA_012512335.1 Clostridiales bacterium
ATTTGTCCGCCCCAGCCCCAGTCATCTGGCAGACCAAATTCGTTACCATGATCTTGAAGCAATTTGATAATGTTAATGTTTGAAATATCACCGATTAGCTTATACACTGGCGTTGGAGGCTGCATGATTTCATGTCGGTAATTGTCGAGATTTAGATCGTAAGCCAGATCCCCATCGCCAGAGGCATCTATAAAAAACTTAGCTAGTATAACTTGCCTTCCATCTTTGTTCTCAATTATTATTCCTGATAGCTTATCATCTTCCATATATGGTGCACAGTACATGGTATGCAAATAAGGTTCGATTGAGTTTTCCAGAACTAGTTGATCTAACTCTATTTTTAGCAGCTCCGTATCAAGTCGATAAGCAGTATTTACATCACTGTGGGTTTCACAACCACCAAGACGTTCTAATCGTTCAACCATTTCATGGGTTAGTCCACCAATAATCTGTTGATTCCCACTTACATTAAGTAAGCTATGCCATACGTTAACCATACCTGCAGTAGCAGTGCCGCCAAAGCAATTCTGCTTTTCTACAATTGCCACCTTTGCCCCAAGCCTTGCAGCCCTTACTGCCGCAAATACACCAGTGCAACTTCCACCAATTACGCATATATCCACTTCAGATACGACCTTGATATTGCGAGCTGGTTCCTTAATAGTTTTCAAAACTTACACTCCTAACCATATGTTCATTATTATTTCTATATCAAGCATATTTCTTAACGATTTCATTCATAACATCAAGTTTCTCCAGCATATCCTGAGCCAACTTAATCTGGCATCTGGCTCGGTCCAAATTATGATTTGGTCTATGCAGTCTGAAATACTTATCTCCATTTAAGTGATCCAAGAGGAATCGGGATGCCAATTCAATGGTGATAACAATTGCTCCTAATGCCATGGTATCAACTTCTTTTTGAGTTAAGGAGCCTTGGCAGGCAGTCATATAGCCACGAGTAAATTCCTCGTAGTTTTCCATATTCAAGCTCACTTTAGAAAGATCTGGTTCATCTTCAACTGCCGTGTTGGCTGCAAAGCGAATTGCATCACCAAAGTCATAGGCAGCAAGACCGGGCATAACAGTATCCAAGTCGATAACGCATAAGGGTTCTAAGCTGTCCTTATCCATTAAAATATTATTGTACTTGGTGTCATTATGAGTAACTCGCAAGGGTAGCTTCCCAGTTTCCTGCAATTCAACCAATGAAGAAGCCAGTTCTCTTTGCTCCTCAAAGAAGGCTATTTCTTCTTTAACATCCTTAACACGGCCTAGAGGATCCAGTGAAACCATCTCAAAAAAGGAGTTTAAGCGTTTTTTTGTGTTGTGAAAATCTGGGATAGTTACATATAGTTTATCCATTGGGAGGTCAGATAATAGCTCCTGGAATCTTCCAAAGGCATATCCAGCACTGTATAGAACCTTGCTGTCCTCTACATAATCGAAGGCTACAGAATTTTTTACGAAATAACAAACTCTCCAATAGTCTCCATTTACAATTGTATAGTTTTTACCAGCCTTATTATCAAGGAAGGTAATGATATCACAGGTATCTTCTGTAATTTTCGGCCGAGTATGCTTAGAAATCTCCTTAATATTACGCATAACCTTGATGGGTTCCTTAAATACATAATCATTTATTCTTTGAAAGATGTATTCCTTTTCTGTGGCATTGTCAATGCGGAGCAACACACGATATGTATCGTTAATATGTCCGTTGACGCATTGTGTAAATGCCTTAAGTGACCCTGGCAAAATATATTGGTCACTTACCTCTTTCAAAGTTTGGATGGTTCGAATGTCCATGGGTGGTAGTCCCCTTTCTCACTTAGCTTGTTTTTACTGCTTTTCAAGTATCTTTTTTACTAATTCTACTACTATATTATTGAGTATCAACTTAAATTGATACTATCATTCAACATCAAAATGCTCAAGATTGTCCTTCTTTTTAGGAGGTCTGGAATCCCCATGTTTTACAAAGATCATGGTGCAAAAGGATAATAAAGAAAACACCACCGCATAGGGAAACAATGTTCTATAGGAAATATTCTCCAGTAAAAATCCTGACAAAACCGGTGTAAATATCTGGGCTGCCATGGAGAAGGTGTAATAATAACCTGTATATTTCCCCACATCAGCTGAACGGCTCATTTCAACTACCATGGGATAGGAATTTACGTTAATGGCCGACCAACCAATACCAGTAAAGGCAAAGACCACATTAATCATTGGTGAGTATTCCACAAACAGGAAGCCAGCTAAATAGGAAAGTGACATTACAATGATACCTATTAAAATGGTTTTCTTTCGGCCAATCGCACTAGCTACCATACCAATGGGTATATAACTGACGATAGCCGCAGCACCAGCCACCATTAGGGAATTGGCAAAGCTGCCTCCAGTTAGCCCCCATACTTCACCAGCATAACGAGAGTAAGCTGTCGTTACTGCATTATAGGCTGTAAACCACAAAAAGATTGATGCTAGTAGGAAGACAAGACTTTTCATAACTTCCTTGGGCAAAGGTCCAGTTGTGTCTTCTAAATTTGTATCATCTTCTTCTACTCCAGGTGTAATGGAGTCTGCCATTTGTGCAAGTAATTTTTTCTCTCGAATAGTTAACACTAGGATAATAACGGAGACCACCATCAAGATAGCTACTAATGCAAAAATAATAGTATAGTCAGGATTAGCTTCCTTCTTTACCAGCAAGCTGATTAAGCCTAGTGCAATTATGTAACCTACAGCACCCATCAGATTGATAACTGCATTTGCTTTACTTCGTAGAGGTTTTGGTGTTAAATCAGGCATCAAAGCTACAGCTGGAGAACGATAGGTTCCCATGGCGAGCAAGGTAATGCCTAGAGCGATAAAAAACAAGGGAAAATTTACTGCCTGGTCTGCTCTGGGGATTATCATCATAAAGATGATGGCAAAAAAAGTTCCTACAAGGATAAAAGGAGTTCTTTTTCCGATTCGAGTATCTACCCGATCAGACCATGCTCCAAATAACGGTAGGAGGAATAAAGCAAGTACATTGTCAACAGCCATTATGGCCCCGGTAAGTGTTTCTCCCAATTGAAAAGTATTTTTTAACATTAATGGAATAATACTGTCATAGAGCTGCCAGAATGCGGAAATTGATAGAAATGCAAAACCAATAAAGAACGTTCGTTTATAATTTAGCTTCACAAGTAGCCCCCCTTTTTTGACTATTTATGTCTAAAAATAGTGTATCTTTATTTAAATTCTCATACTGTTAAAATTATAACCAATAATTAGAAATAGTGCAAGCTGGAAATCCCTATATTTCCTCTGCTTTTCCACTTACTGACGAACGATAGACTGCTAATACAGAAGCTAATACAGGAATAGATTCTGAGATGGGGCAATAATAGGGAGTATCGTGCAACACCCAGTTTACGAAGGCGTTCATGCTTCGACCTAAGGGATGAATCCCTGATCCACTAGGCTTATACCGCGGAACTCGAACACTTGTAAACTTTGTTCTTGATAATGTTGGCCCCATGTAATGTGCTGACCCCTTAGAACCATGTAAAGTGATGGAAACTGGTTGCTCCTTGGCAACAGCCATAGAGCTGGTAATCTGAATAATCCCCCCACAAGACATTTCAACGATGCCCAGAGCTGTGTCTTCCACTTCAACAGTTTCAAACTTGGCATTTCGAACTATCCCCATAGCCCGGGTAGCTTTGCTTCCAAATGCCCATAGCAATATATCTAAAGCATGAGAACCCTGTGTTAGTAATGTTCCTCCACCTGATTGCTTCTGGTCAGCATGCCACTTGCTTTTTTCGAAGTAGGAAGCTTCTCTGGACCAAGGTACATTACATATGCCATAATATAACTTCCCCAAATGCTCATTTTGCGCTGCCTTTACCAAACGATAGCAGGCCTTATCATATCGATATTGATAATTTACACCAACCTTAACCTGATGATTAACTGCTAGTTCCGCTAACTCCATAGCATGGTCCAATTCAGTGACGATAGGCTTTTCACATAAGATATGGATTCCTTTTTGTATTAAGTCCTTCACTATAGGATAGTGAAGAAAATGAGGCACTGCTATGTAAACTGCATCAACTGCCTTCTGAGAAATCATGTCACGGTAATCAACATAGTAGTCTCTTGCGTCATTACCATAGCTTATTGCAAACTTTTCAGCTCGATCCTTATTGGAATCTGCAAAGCCGACGATATCCAGACTTCGGTCCAACTTGCTTAACATCATCATATATTTTGCAATATCTCCGCAACCTATTACCCCTAATCGAAGTTTCTTCACCATGGTTCCTCCCCGCCAGTAATCCAGCTTAATCCTTCTGTAATAATACCTTTGATATGCAC
>JAAZEK010000465.1 GCA_012512335.1 Clostridiales bacterium
TATATATCATAAAAGAAATGATGATGAAATGCAATGTAAAAATTAATTATAATTAAGCTCCTTCAGAAGCAAATAATATTCTTGTTCAGTGAATTAATGAAGTACCAATAAGCTTAGTGCCATTACAGCCATACCAGCAATTAAGCCATATATTACCACATGATGTTCTCCATACTTTTCCGCTGTTGGAAGCAGCTCATCAAATGAAATATATACCATAATACCAGCAATTAGTGCGAATGCTATTCCAAACATTGCGTAGTTGATAAATGATCTGAGAATAAAATAACCTACAACAGCTCCCAAAGGTTCAGATAATCCCGACAGGAATGAATATCCAATAGCCTTTCTCCTATTACCTGTAGCATAAAAAATTGGAACTGAAACAGAAATACCTTCAGGTATATTATGGATAGCTATTGCAATGCCGATGCTAATACCTAAAGCAGGATCATCTAAAGCACCTATAAAGTTGGCAAATCCTTCAGGGAAATTGTGAATCGCAATAGCTAAGGCAGTAAACAAGCCTGTTCTATACAATTCAGATTTTTTGTTTTTTTCAATTTCTTCACTATCTTTCAGTTCATCTAAATCTTGTACCTCATGAGGATTTTTCGCAGTTGGGACAAGCTTATCAATAATTGCTATTAAAGCCATTCCTGCGAAAAAAGCAAGTGTTGTATATGTAAAGCCTTTAGTAGGACCATATAAGTTTTCTAAAGAGGCTTTGGCTTCAGCGAACATTTCAATCATAGACACGTATATCATGACGCCAGCTGAAAACCCTAAGGCCGCTGCTAAAATTTTTTCATTTATTTTCTTTGCTTTTAGGGCTATTAAACTTCCTATACCTGTTGATAGTCCAGAGAACAATGTGATTCCAAATGCAAATAATAGAGTCTCTATACTGTAGTTCATTCCGTGTCCCCTGTCTAGTTTGTTATATGCGATATATCAGCCAATCATATGAATGATAATGGTTATCAATTCAGCACCTTTTAATTGTAACCCAACATGAACATAAAGTCAATATAAAAAATGTAAGAACTCAAAAGCACATCGGGCTGAAATTGCTTGTCTTCTGGTATCTGTTCTAATGTCTCAAATAGGTCCTTCCGAAAAACCTCCACTATCTTTTCATTTTTAATTTTGTCCACAAACGAAACCTTTTCGCTTGTTTTATTCAGTATAGAAGAAGCCTTCCACCATCTACTGATAGATTGTTCCATTAGTGGTTTGATCATATAGCCTCACCTTCAGCTTTTTCCACCCAAGCCCTTATTCTTTCCTTATAATTTTTCATTAGAAAGCCTATTACTTTTCCAACTAATAGCGCAGTTAAGATTGTTCCTTCTCTTACGGACTTTAGAGATCCAAGGAAAACCAGGGATATCAAAGCAGATATTAAAACCAAGCCAATATCAACTATAATTTTAGCATTTCCTAAATTTATCTTACCTTTACTTACCTGTACAATAACTTGGCTCAGTCCTTCAGCGGGAAGTGGCATTATATCTGCTGTAAGGAACAAAAAAACTCCAATACCAATGACGGAAATACTAATTAGCAAGTAAAAAAGTTTTAATACATAGCTGACTGGTGCTGGCACCCAAAACAGCATATATTCAGAGCTTGTATAAGTAATGAGTGTTCCAAGTAGATAAGTGGAGAAAAACTGTAGTAAGTTCTTAATTTTATAATCTTTTCTAAGTAAAATGATTTGTAATAATATTAAACCTATGTAGATTATTATAGTTGCTTTGCCTAGCTCGATACCCCATACGAGTTCTACTGCATAAGGCACAGAGCTAACAGGTGAAATGCCAAGGGAGGCAAGCTTTGAAATATTTATTCCAATTGCCAATAGTAAAAAACCTAAGATGTAAACAAGTATTCTTTTTGCTGTTTTCATAATAACCTCCGATTATCTTTTTATGCCTATTCTTCTATTCCTAACCTTGACAGGATACCTTTGTTAAATGGATGTTTCACTCCATCAATTCTGGAAACATAGTCAGCTTTTTCGATTAAAGCATCTGGTGCGTTTCTGCCAGTTAACACCAGTTCCAACTTTTCTGGCTTATTATCAATTAGATCAGATACATTTTCCACTGCGATCATATCTGCATGTATAGCCGCCATAATCTCATCTAGAATTACTAGGTCCCATTGATTGGAATTAATCTCCTTCAAGACATACTCAAATTGTTTCTTTTGTGCCATGCTTGCTTCATGAA
>JAAZEK010000004.1 GCA_012512335.1 Clostridiales bacterium
AAGGACTTCGAGTAGTTGCTCCAACTAATCGAAAATCTGCCGGGAGACCATTTTGGAAGATTTCATGAATATGCCTTGGAATATTGCTATCCTGAGAATTGTAATAGGCACTTTCTAAAAAGACCTTACGATCTTCCAAAACTTTTAACAATTTGTTCATCTGAGTAGGGTGTAACTCACCTATTTCATCAAGAAACAACACACCACCATGAGCTTTCGTTACAGCACCAGGCTTCGGCTGAGGAATTCCTGCTACACCAAGGGGACCTGCACCTTGATATATTGGATCGTGCACTGAACCTATCAGAGGATCGGCTATACTTCGTTCATCAAATCGAACAGAGGTAGCATCCATCTCAATAAATTTAGAGTTCATCTTAAATGGTGATCTTCCATTCTTTTTTGCCTCTTCCAATACCAATCTAGCTGCGCAGGTTTTTCCCACTCCAGGAGGGCCATATATAATTACATGCTGTGGATTTGGGCCACATAATGCAGCTTTTAGGCTTTTAATCCCATTTTCCTGTCCAATTATGTCCTGAAAAGTTTTCGGACGTGTCTTTTCAGATAAAGGTTCACTTAAGGAAATCTCTCGTAATCTTTGGAGTTTTTCCAGCTCTAGCCTAGATTCCTTTTCCACCGCTGACTTGTTTCCTTGCTGTCCTTTTAATAGGTTTAAAAAATACAATCCTATTACTATTGCAAAAAAGAACTGTATAATAATAATGAACTCTGTCATAGAATCACTACCTACCTTTCCTACCATTTTCATTATGTAAGCTAGAATTATTATGTGGTATGAGA
The DNA here is from genome assembly GCA_012512335.1 of Clostridiales bacterium. Taxonomy (GTDB): domain Bacteria; phylum Bacillota; class Clostridia; order Caldicoprobacterales; family DTU083; genus UBA5454. The sequence continues at coordinate 805 of JAAZEK010000004.1, forward strand.
AGGGTTTTTATCCAGTTTCAAGGAAGGAAATGGCACAAAAAAAGAAGAGCGGATAAACTTATGTGTTTACTCTACGCTCTTCCCTATAACTTATTTACTTAATTTCTATAAAATCAAGATGCTGTTTCCTTCTTCTCTTTAGCCCTTTTCAATTGCTTTCTAGGTTTTTGACCATCGGCAATTATTAGCATAGGATCTTCTTTGTTCAAAATGGTCTCCTTGGTGATAATGCATTTTTCAACATCATCTCGAGAAGGAATGTCATACATAACATTTAGCATTATATCTTCTAAGATGGCACGTAATCCACGAGCACCAGTTTTTCGTTCAATAGCCATTTTTGCTATCTCGCCAAGAGCTTCTTCATCAAATTCCAAGGCTACATCATCCATCTCTAAGAGCTTCTGATATTGCTTAACTAATGCATTCTTAGGCTCTTTCAAAATTTTCATGAGAGATTCCTCATCTAAGCTCTGCAAGGTAGCAATTATGGGCAGCCTGCCGACAAATTCAGGTATTAAGCCGAATTTTAGCAAATCCTCAGGTAGAACATTCTTAAGTATTTCTCCAACATCCTCGCTTTTTTTACTACGTACATCTGCTCCAAAGCCGATTGATTTCTTACCAGTACGGTTTTGAATTAATTTATCAATACCATCAAAGGCACCGCCACAAATAAACAGGATATTGGTAGTATCTATTTGAATGAACTCCTGGTGGGGATGCTTTCGGCCTCCCTGGGGAGGAACACTGGCAACTGTTCCTTCTAGAATCTTCAGTAAAGCTTGCTGAACACCTTCCCCTGATACATCACGAGTTATGGAAGGATTTTCAGATTTCCTAGCAATCTTATCTATTTCATCGATATATATAATACCTTTTTCTGCTCTTTCAATATCATAATCAGATGTTTGAATTAGCTTTAAAAGTATATTTTCTACATCTTCTCCTACATAACCTGCCTCAGTTAAAGAAGTGGCATCAGCTACTGCAAAAGGTACATTCAATATTTTTGCCAAAGTCTGGGCCAGTAATGTTTTACCAGAACCTGTTGGCCCCATCATTACGATGTTACTTTTTTGGAGCTCTACATTTTCAGTGCCTTTTATATCACTATTTATACGCTTGTAGTGGTTGTATACCGCAACCGATAGAGTCCTTTTAGCTCGCTCCTGGCCAATAACATATTGATCCAGAACCTGTTTTATTTCAGCAGGTTTTGGTATGTCTTTTAATTCCAGTTCAGAAGCATCTTCAAATTCCTCTTCTATAATTTCTTGGCAAAGCTCAATACACTCATCACAGATATAAACTCCAGGGCCAGCTACCAATCGTCTAACCTGATCCTGTGTTTTTCCGCAAAAAGAGCATTTTAATTGTTTTTTATCTTCATATCTTGCCATCATTTCACCTCTTATAAGCTATTTACGGGGAGCTATTACCTCATCTATCAAACCATATTCCTTAGCTTCCAGGGCAGACATAAAGTTATCCCGATCGGTATCTCTTTCAATCTTTTCAAGAGGCTGACCAGTTCGCTCGGACAAGATGCTGTTCAACGACTTTTTCATCTTGATAATGTGCTCCGCATGTATCGCTATGTCGGAGGCTTGACCCCTTGCTCCACCCATAGGCTGATGTATCATAATTTCACTATTGGGCAATGCAAAGCGTTTCCCCTTACTACCTGCCGCTAATAGAAAGGCTCCCATAGACGCAGCCATCCCGATACAAATGGTGGATACATCGCTTTTAATATACTGCATTGTATCATAAATAGCAAACCCTGAAGAAACAGAACCACCAGGACTATTTATGTAAAGCTTGATTTCCTTGTCCGGGTCCACGGACTCAAGAAATAGAAGCTGTGCCACTACCAAGCTGGCAGTCACATCATTGATTTCCTCACCTAAAAATATAATTCTTTCCTGCAACAAACGGGAGAAAATGTCATAAGACCTTTCGCCTCTATTTGTTTGTTCTACTACAATTGGTACAAGGCTCATTTCGACTCCTCCTTATTCCTTAACTTAATATATCTTATTACTCTTCTCCATGACCATGGCTTTCTTCATGATTGTGGTCATGGTCGTGATCATGATTATGGTTATCGTTGTTCTCTGTTGAAGGCTCAACTAATTCAACTGATTCCATAAGCATATCAATGGTCTTTTGTGTCAGAATGCTGTTGTCCATGTATGCTGCATTGGCTGAAAAAGTTTTCTTAATCTCATCAACTTCCTGCTTATACTGTTTAGCCAGATTCTGGTATTCTGCTTCACGATCTTCATCGCTTACATTTATTTCTTCTGCCTTCGTAATAGCCTCCAACACTAACTGTGTCTTAACTCTATTGTATGCACTATCTTTGTATTCTGCCCTTAAATCCTCCATAGATGTATTAGTCATCTGAAGGTAACTTTGTAAATTCATTCCACTATAACGCATTTGCATTTCCATATCTCGGAGCATGTTGTCAATCTCATCTTCTAGCATTACATCTGGAATGTCCACATTGGCATTATCAGTTATTTTACTTATTAACTGATTCTCCATTTGGTTCTTAGCATTTTGCTCAGCGCTTTCTTGAAGCTTACTCATTAAATCTGCCTTGTATTCATCAAGTGTGGAAAATTCGCTGACATCTTGTGCAAAGTCGTCATCGAGCTCAGGAAGCTCCTTTTCTTTAATTTCATGTATTTTAACATGAAACACTGCTTCCTTACCTTTTAATTCTTCTGCATGGTATTCCTCTGGGAAGCTTACATTAATATCTCGTTCCTCTTCTAAATTCATACCCACAAGCTGTTCTTCGAAACCAGGAATAAAACTACCTGATCCAATTTCCAGGGTTTGTTGTTCTGCTGTACCACCATCAAATGCGACTCCATCAACACTACCCTCATAGTCTAAAATAACCATGTCACCGTTTTGGACGCTGCGATCTTCTATGCTTATCCAGCGAGCATTGTCTTCTTGTAAATGCTCCAACTGGTGGTCTACTTCATCTTCTGTTACGTCAACTTCTACCTTTTCAACCTCAATGCCTTTGTATTGTCCTAATTCTACTTCGGGTTTGACATCAACCTCTGCGGATAGAATTAAATCTTGGCCCTCACCAATTTGAACAATGTCAACATCTGGTCTACCAACAGGCTCAATACCTGTCTCCTTTACCGCATCATCATATAAATCGGGGAAAATTTCATTAATGGCGTCTTCGTATAAAATTGCCTCGCCATAGTATCTTTCAAGTACTTTTCTTGGCACCTTACCCTTACGGAACCCTGGAATAGCAATATTTTTCCTATTTTTTAAATAGGATGTTTGCATTCCCTTTTCAAATGTCTCTGGATCAACTTTTACCTCTAATCTCACTTTTTTGTTTTCCAGGATCTCTTTTGTTACATTCACCAATATGTCCTCCTTAACAATCATCCGGAAACCTGTTACCTGTTAGGCTTCACTAATATATCATAACCCAAATATAAGCTTTTCTAACCTAATCATTATACAAATAACGGAAAACGGATAGTAAAATTTCCTAACTTGAATCTTAACATATTTGAAAATTGAATGCAATACCTGGATTTCCATTGCTCTTTTATCCTGTAGTATTATATAATAGTAAAAATCATATGCTATTATTTATATCTTAGGTTTTATTCGAGATCTATTTGGAAAGGACTGAATTTTATGAAAGAATTGCTTAAAGACAAAAACATACTAATTATGGGTGTAGCCAACAAATGGAGTATTGCTTGGGGAATTGCAGAATCCTGCGCAAAAGCTGGTGCAAGACTTATTCTTACCTATCAGAATGAGCGCTCAAAGACCTCTGTATCCCAGCTATCTGCTACATTGCCCGATGTAGCACTTTATCCCTGTGACGTATCTTCAGATGAGGAAATAACACAACTCTTTGATTCAATCAAGAAAGATTACGGTACCCTACATGGTGTAGCTCACTGTCTAGCATTTTCAAAGGGTGAAGAACTTAACGGATATTATTATGACACGTCTCGCGATGGCTACCTTCTTGCTCAAAATATCAGCTCTTATTCTCTAGCAGCTGTATCGAGAGAAGCCAGACCCTTGATGGTCGAAGGAGGAAGCATCATTACCCTTACATATCTTGGTGGAGAGCGAGTAGTACCTAATTATAATGTCATGGGAGTAGCTAAAGCAGCGTTGGAGGCCTCTGTTCGTTATCTAGCTAATGACTTAGGCCCTGAACAAATCCGCGTTAATTCCATATCAGCAGGACCTATAAAAACTGTTTCTGCTAAGGGAGTAAAGAATTTCAGCGCATTATTGGATGAATATGAGGGAAAGACACCTTTGCGTAGAACCGTGAATCAACAGGATATTGGTGATACCTCTGTATTTTTACTGAGTGATTTATCTCGCGGAATTACAGGTGAGAACATTCATGTCGATGCAGGATATCATATTCTTGGGTAAATAATAGAAGAAAAATCAATCAATTTCATCCTGAGTGCTAGCGTAGGATCTTTCTTAGATTCCTTGTTGCGCTTGGGATGACAAACTTTTTTCAATGACAGAGTTTACGTTATGGCATAGTTAACTCTCATGTAACACAGCCCATGTCTGCCTTATCATCTCTGACTCTGATAACCCCTTCTCATGAATATCTTGTTTGGCTTGCCATCCATATTTTTTAGCAAGTTCTGGATTTTCAAAAAAAGATTGCAGAGCTATTCTAAGGGCAAAGGCATTATCAGGTGGTATTAAAATTCCATTCTTCTCATGAGTCAGCCATTCTGGTATTCCGCCTACAGAGCTAGCAATAATGGGCAACCCAAAATACATTGCTTCCAGGACAGTTATTCCAAGACCTTCTGTCAAAGTAGGCAATACGAAGATGTTAAATGAAGCATAATAATCCTGTATATTAGAAACATTACCCGCAAATATAATTTGCTTAAAAATCCCAAGAGACTCAGCTAGCTTTTTCAAATGAATCTCCTCTGGGCCTGAACCTACTATTAAGAGCTTTGCATTAGAGCATTTAAAAAGTATTCCAGACATAGCAGTCAATAAGATATGTATTCCTTTTGATGGAATCAATCTTGCCACCGTCCCCACTATCCATTCATTATCTCCAATATTATATTTTTCTCTGATTGATGAGTTGCCATTAGCTGCAGGCAAAGCTGGTATTGCATTATATACTACATGTAATTTTCCCTCTGGAATACCCATATCTCTATTCATAGATGTTTTCAACGCCTTAGAAACGCAGATGATTTTATGGGTCTTTTCTCCCATCCATTTCTCAACAACTTGAATAAATCGACTTATAATCTTTCCTCGCCCAAATGTAACAAAATTATGCACTGTATATGCTAAGGGTATTTGGGTTCCATTAAGCCATCCAGCCATTCTTCCAAAAAAACCTGCTTTAAAACCATGGCAGTGAATAAGTTGGGGTTTTGTCTTCCTTATATAGTAAATAAGCTTTATGAGTTTCCAGATATTTAGAAAAGGCCTAATTGTCTTAGAAAAGGGAAATTTTATGACATGTATACCTGTCAACTTTAAATCCTCTGTGTCATCTTCGGAAAAATTACAGATAGCAAAAACCTCTGCCCCTTCATCGATCAATCCCCTACATAGGGAAATATAATGCCTTTTCATACCTCCTTCGGCTTTTCCAATAATCTCCATTAACCTCACGAGGCAACCTTCTTCCATGGTAGCCTATTCCTACGATCGGGCAAATACTCTATTATAGCTAGCAATACAGGAGGTGCCAGATAAACCATGGAAGTGCCAGCTGCAACTATTCCTGAATCATTCACTAGCAAAGCAGTTATGCATCCAATTACACCCGAGACTATTCCTTTTATAAAAAGGGGACGTTTCTCTTTAATAACACAAAAAATGCCTACAGGCCGAAATAGGAGTATTGCCATGCTGAAAAGGGAAAGTAAGAACACTCTAGTCCATATAGTATAACGAAACAGCTTGATGTTCATCTCGATTTTACGTTTTGCAATTAGAACCAGCTCGAATATTCCGTTTTCTCTAATCAATGTAACTGTTTGTCCCATATGTGACTGGCTATCGACAGCACGTGAACTATCAAATAAAAAAAGTATAACTAGAAAAGCTGCTGTAGCAATACCAATAGAAACCAGATGATGGAGACGAATTTGATCTTTCCATTGAAGAATCATGAAGGAAGAAAAAGCCATGAGTGCGGATATTGTACCTCCTACATTGGCTCCAATTCCTGGATGAGCCAGCACAAACAATATTAATGCAAATATTGGTAAGAGTAACAAAAAGGTCAAGCTTCTTCCCTTTTCTATTAAGTATTGGCTAACCACTCCAATACCTGTACAGCTTGCTCCCAGCAAAACACCCATATACTCATTGCCAATCCCGTAGAATCGTGCTCCACTAATAATATCGTAGCCCAAAGGTGAAAATGCAATTAGAGTTGCTCCTGTAAGTTGGTCCACTATCAGCAATATTGTTATGATTATACAATATGAACCATTTTTTACCATCATGCTATGTTCTTTGGTAAAAATCCATAAGAGGGCTGTAATTGCTAATGCCAGTATCCAGGAAAGACTCAAACTTCCTGCCAGAGTTGAACTGTGGAAGATAGGTAGGAGTAAATAGGAAATGGGGATAGCCATAATAAATTGAAGAAAGACCTCAGCATAGGGTAGATATTTTCTTAGAAAAAATATGCATATTAAAGCCGCAATTAGCAGAATAATCAAAAGCGTAACATAACTGCGCAGTAAAGGTGCCCGTTGGTTATTGACTTCCTTAAGCCTTCCATTATATTCTAAAAGTTCTTCTACTTCCATCTCCTCTCCCGAAGAGTGAATTCTGTTGCCCAATTGACCTCCTTGGCGACCAATTCCATAGTGGCTCAAAATAGCAGTGCTTATATCTAAATTCGTTAAAATACCTGGCCGTTTTGTAGAAGCAGAAACCAGCAGTCCGTTGCTAAAACCTTTTCCCATAATCATAACAGGAGTGAGTCTGTTGTTTACAGCCAGATCATTAGCAGACCCTAGAGTAGATGCTATAACTAGTAAATCCTGTCCCAGGTCCATACTTTGAATCAGTTCACCAATAAAGGCATCGCCTTCTTCGATAGCTACTCTCTTATACCATTGATTCATGTCATCAGTTGCTTCATAACGAAAATCCTCAGCTCTTGATGCATCACCTAATTCTATTGCAAATACATCCACACTTTCCCATAAATCCTCTATAGATTTTATCATCTTACTATAGTCAGTTCGAACTCCAAAAGGGCGACTATGGTCCTCCATTAAAACACTTCCGCCAACTTTCCCTGATGGCACTATACCTTCGTCATCCATCATAAACGATACCAAATATCTCTTATATTCTCCATTTGTATCACTGTTACCAAAAACAGCGGAACGAAGGCCTCTTTGCTTTAGGGCATTTCCCAGAGCACCAATGCTTACTGTATATGGGCGATTTTTATTATTTCGGATAGCTTGTGCAATACCAAGATTCACAATAGCGTCTCCATGAGCTGCTTTGCCAGTAATCTGCTTGTATAAATCTCCTGCATTTATATCCTGATGAATCTCATCTAAATGAAGTCCCAAGGGTGATTTATCCGATGCTGAAACTCGAGTACCAGCACCCATAGTTAGATACGCATCACGCTGGGATCGACTTCCACCAGTGTTAGTTGTCATCAAGCCGATGCCACCTTGTTGGATTAGCAAATCTAAGTTAGGGGTATTAGCATTATAGAAGTCTGATAAAACAGCACGATCTATGAAAACTATAAATACCTTACCCTGATTGGCAGAGGATTCCATAACGAAATCATTTAGACTAGTGGGATCTGAATTCATATATGTATTTTGAGTACTCTCTAACCCTGTTATATCTAAACTTGACGAAACTAATATATGCAGAGATAGAAGTAGTAATAATACGAGGATGAACAATCTTTTTAGTTTCACTTAGCAATACTCCCTTATTTAACATTCACCTATTAATTCTTCCCATGTTTTGACACTTCATGCATATAACAAAAGCACCTACAGATAGTAGATGCTTTTAGTGAAGCACAGGGACGGTTCACCTGCTTCATAATAATTTTCATACATTTTTTTGCAAAATGCACATCACGTATAACATGCTCATAGAAACATAGTATCAATCCATTTTACTCACACACCGCACAATACAACGATGAGGTCTATGGTTTGACATTTATAGTCAAGTGTTTATATCATCACCAGCGTCAATACTTTCACCACCATTAGGTGTCGTTGGCTCAGGCGACTGAGTTGGTTCAGAAGACTGCGCTGGTATTGGATTGGTGCTCGGTACAGGCGTTGGTATTTTACTTGGTGTCGGCGTTACAGTAGGCGTCGAAGTATGTTCCGGGTTATCTGTCGCTATAGGTGTCGACGTCGGGGCTGGATCATTTGTTGTTGTAGGCTCTGAGCTTGGTGTTGGCTTTGGTTTCTCACTCAAGTTATTTTTTAAATAATCCCAGTAAGCATTTAATTCCTCAGATGCAGTGGAAAGTTCAGTAAAGGCTTTTTGATCTATCTTTAGTTTGAAAGCTGCAATTTTATTATTTATTTGAGCTTTCTGTTCATCTGACATTTTATCTTGAAGGGAGTTCAATTCTCCCTCTACTTTTGATAACAAAGACCTAGCATTATTGAGATTAGTTTTTCTCTTGTCTAATTGAGGCAGTGCTGACACACATATAATGAAAAGTTGATGG
>JAAZEK010000466.1 GCA_012512335.1 Clostridiales bacterium
CAAAATTTATTCGGGTACAGACCCGACATTCATTGAAGGCGATATCTTCAAGACAATAATACCTTTAGTTGATCAAGCTAGTGATCAAGCTAGTGATCAAGCTGGTGATCAAGCTAATAACCAAAAAGATAATACAGAGGAGATATTAGAATTTTGTAAGATACCAAGAAACAGAAGTGAAATACAAATCTTTGTAGGTATTAAAAGCCGGAGCTATTTTAGCCGAAAGGTATTACATCCACTGATTAAAGGTGGCTTACTAAAACTAACTATACCAGATAAACCGACCAGTCCAAATCAAAAATATTATTATGATAGAAGATAAGTGAGTCAGCTAACGGAGGCAAGAATCTTGACTATTGCTGCCATTGTAGATGAAAGGTTACTCAAAACGGCATGGCAATAAAAGGTGTCTATACACCCAGACAAACAAAAACGAAATTAAGCTACTATGATCAGGGAATGCAATCCAATGCTTGTGAAATATCAGAAATCAAATCTTCTTTATCTTCAATCCCACAACTGATGCGGATCAACTCTGCCGGAACACCAGCTTCCTTCAACTGCTCGTCATTCATCTGCCGGTGTGTACTGGTTGCAGGATTCAAGCAGCATGTACGTGCATCGGCTACATGAGTTTCAATAGCAGCAATGTTTAAGTTTTCCATAAATATTTCAGCAGCTGTACGCCCACCTTTCAAACCAAAGGAGACAACACCACAGGAACCATTTGGCAAATATTTTTGTGCAAGTTCATAATATTTGTCATCAGGCAAATCACAATAGTTAACATAGTCAACTTTAGGATGACTCTGGAGAAACTCCGCAACAGCTTTTCCATTTTCACAGTGACGTGGCATGCGCACATGAAGGCTTTCCAACCCAAGATTAAGGATAAATGCACTTTGCGGTGACTGTACTGTACCTAAATCGCGCATTAGCTGTACGGTACATTTGGTGATGAATGCTCCTTCTTTACCAAACTTTTCAGCGTAGGTAATACCATGATAGCTATCATCAGGGGTGCAAAGTCCCGGAAATTTGTCTGCGTGGGCCATCCAATCAAAATTCCCAGAGTCCACAATGGCTCCACCTACGGCAGCACCATGACCATCCATATATTTCGTCGTAGAATGGGTAACAATGTCAGCTCCCCATTCAAAAGGGCGACAATTAATCGGTGTTGCAAAAGTATTATCAACGATTAGAGGCACACCATGAACATGGGCAGCTTTGGCAAACTTTTCAATGTCCAGTACAGTAAGGGCTGGATTCGCGATTGTTTCACCAAAAACAACCTTGGTATTTTCTTGAAAAGCTTCATTTAACTCATCTTCTGTACAATCCGGAGAAACAAATGTAGCTGTAATGCCCATTTTTGCCATGGTTACAGAAATCAAATTAAAGGTCCCCCCGTAAATGGTTGAAGAAGCAACAATATGATCTCCACAGCTGCAAATATTAAATAGTGCAAAGAAATTGGCGGCTTGTCCAGACGAAGTTAACATGGCAGCCGTTCCACCTTCCATATCTGCAATTTTAGCCGCAACAAAGTCATTTGTTGGGTTCTGCAGTCTGGAATAAAAATATCCAGTAGCTTCAAGATCAAACAACTTTCCCATTTCTTCACTGGTATCATATTTAAAGGTTGTACTTTGTATAATTGGAATTTGCCGTGGTTCCCCATTCCCTGGTCTATAACCGGATTGTACACATTTTGTACTCATCTTGTACTTGCTCATATCTCATGCCCCTTCTTTAGTTAATACAACCATTATAAGCGAAATCTCTTGCTAGCTCAATTCAAAAATTAATTTTCTTAAAATTCTCTCTCAGTCAATATTTGTGAAAAAATTCTCAATTGTAAATACTCAGATGAACATAAAATTATCGAATCTGTCACTATCTTCATCTCTGTACCTATAATTAGAAAAAAATTACCTATACATATGGTACAAATAATGATAGAATAATAACGGACCTGTTCTCTAGGTTAAGTTTTCTATGCCTTATGCATTAATTATCCTGTGGTAACAGATAATATTCTAGGATGGATACAGGTGAATTACAGCAAGGTTAGATATTAAATTTATTCATATAATGTAAATTATTTACAAGAGGAGGAATCGCTATGGCGAAACAAATCAAAA
>JAAZEK010000467.1 GCA_012512335.1 Clostridiales bacterium
AGTTGTATATATCAGCCTTTATGTTTGGCCATCATCCCTATTTCTGCAATCCTTTTTAGAATCTGATCAATGTCTTCTTTAGTCTTGTTGATATATGCACTGTCATAGATTTTAATTCTTGTATTGCCAAGTTTGTACTCCTTTACCAGGTTTCCTGTAATTAACCCTTCCTTCATTGCTATCCCCCCATTACTATCATATGCAGGTCAGGTTTTGTCCCTTGCTATACGGATTGTACCTTTTTAAGGGTACTCTTTAGCTATACCGGTACTAATGCTTAAAGCAGCTCCTTTATTATCTGCCTTACACGGTTGGTTTTGCGAAGTTTCTTCACCATCATCGGCAAAAAAAATGGTCCAGTCTACACCCAGGGCTTTTCACAAAGCCTTGGCAGTATCAACTGAAGGCGAAGCTCCCTCGCATTCTATTTTAGCTATCAAACTCCGATCCTTCCCAATATAGTCTGCAAGCTGCTGCTGTGTTAACCCTTCCTTTTCTCTGAGTTGTTTTAGAACATTTCCCTTCATATCCAAGCCCCCTTTCTTAATCTTGTGAAGTTATTTCACTTGTCAAGAAAATATGCGAATTTATTTCACATCACAAATACCTATTGCAATGTGAATTATTTTCACATATAATAATGATATTAAAAGCTATGACCAAGTAAGATGGCTGCAAGAAAGGAGGGATAACAATGCTGAGTGAACGGTTAAAGGAGCTAAGAAAAGAAAAAGACGTAACACAGAGCGAAGTGGCTAAAGAATTAGGTGTAGACAGGAGCACTTATGGTAAATACGAAACTGGAGACAGTGTTCCGGATCTTGATAAGCTGAATTGGCTGGCCGGCTATTTTAAAGTCTCAACTGACTATCTGCTGGGCAGAAGCAATATCAAAGCATCTGTCGAAGTATCTTCCAAGGAATCTCCAATTAATGAAATTGAAGAAAGCCTCAGGAATGACCCGGATCTGCTTACCTTCTGGAAAGATATGCAAGAGCGGGAAGATCTGCAACTCCTATTTAAACAGACCCGAAACATGTCGCCTAAAGGCATAAAGCAAGTTATAAGAGTGATTAAAGCAATTGAAGATGAAGAAGACAGTGAATTTGAATGAGGCGAAAAACGAAAAAGGTTACGGAGGTATATAAATAGTAATGCATTTTGAGATACTTGAAAAACCTTTACTGAAATCCCTCCTCGACGGCACAATCCCCTTTTATGATGTAATGAACGCATATAATGTTAAAACAACTCTGAGCTATCAGCTGCCTTCCCATGTCCTGGGCTTTGTATATGTCAGCCGCCGAGGAAATTATCACTTGATATTGAATGCAGATGTAAACTATGAAACCCAATGCAGAACATTTGTACATGAGATAAAGCATATCGTTCATGACTTGCCCAGTGCCGGATATATAATCGGACTTAATATGCAGCACAGCGGTTTGGAGCAGGAAACTGACTGTGTTGCGGAGGTGCTTGGCGAGTATGTGGTGGAGGGGTGAGCATATGTGCTCTTAGTGAAAAGCTAGTTTGGCAGATTTTTATACTTGAGCAGGCTGGGAAGTTGGTATATCTAATCGACAATATTATGCTTAACAGAAGTTAGATAAACTAAAAATGAAAGGTGGAATGATCATGTATGAATACAAGTTTGTAAAAGTGAAATTAAGTACATTTAAACTAGAACCAAAGGAAAATTATCAAGCTATGGTAAATGATTATGCCAAGGATGGATGGAGACTAATGCAAATTTTAACACCTCCAACAGTTGGTTATGGCACTATAGGTTATTATGAATTTGTATTTGAAAGACAATCTTAAGATGCACCTTTATCATAATGTATATCAGTAGAATAAACTACAACAGTATGATAACTAAAGGTTGAAGTAACTAAGTAGACATAAGAGGATCTGGCAATGCATATTACACTCGTACTAAGTGCATTATAATAAATAGTCAGCACAATCATATTATAAATCTATTTCTTGCATCTTACGCTAAATTTTATCTAACGCGGTGTATTTCATTCTTTTTTATTTTCCTCCCCCTTATATGTCACAATCTCCTATTTAGAATCGTTATAAGAGTAGATATAGATAAATATAAAACAAGAAGGGAGGCATGAACTTTGAATAGTAAGGAAGTACAATATGCTTTTGTAAGAGGAGAAGAATGGGCTCTTGAAGCTATTATTAATACATACAGCAGTCCTCTGCTACGCTATTGCACAACTATCTTATGCAATATGGAAGAGGCAAAGGATGTATTGCAAGAAACATTTATTAAAGCATTTGAAAGAAGGAAACGTTTCGATCCAGAAACCTCAATAAACTCCTGGATATATCGAATTGCATACACTACAGCCATTGATTCAATGAGAAAGTCTAAGCGTAGAGAAAAGCTGATCCTGATAAAAGGCAAAGAGGAAGAAAACAAACATGATGTAAGCAACCATGACAGTGTTTCGGAACCTTTACATAGTATTTTGCTATCTTTATCAGCAGCAGAAAGAACCTTACTTTACGGCAGGGTACTAGAAGATAAGTCTTACAAAGAATTAGCTTTAATCTTAAACTCTTCAGAAACTGCCCTTCAGAAACGATATGAACGCCTTATTCGTAAATTATCTCAAACATCTGATCAAAGGGAACCTATTAAATTGAGCAAGGAGTGTATAGAATGAATATGGAACTGATTCGAAAACAATTGGAAGGGATTGAAACCCCTGAGGTAAATCTGACACATCATGATATTTTAAATGAGATTCGTGCTCGTAAGAATAGACGCAGATCTAATTTGCGTATAGTAAATAGTCGCTGTTCTATTTATAGCTGTAGGAACTACTCAATACCAACAAATCTCAGCTTTTGCTGGATCTTTGTATAGGAATATTACATTCTCCCTAAACAATGATACTCTTGTTATCGAAAATCTTGGTACAATTCCGATTGAGATTGGGGAGCTTAACTGGTTAGGCAATAGGAATGAGAAGCGAGAAGGGACAAGAGTTGGGTCAAAGGCTTATGCCGATATCAATGCTTTAGAAGAAGAATTAGGGATTAGCATATTACGTAATTCTATTAGCATTGACATGAGTCGTCATAGTAGAATACCGTTTGTATACTTTGAAAAAACTAATATCGTAGAATTAATATTTCAAAGACACTTTATTGGTGACCTGAAAGACTATAAAGAAACAATTGAGGAAAATGGAGACCTTAGCTATTCATATAAAACAGATGGTTCCGTTTATAAGTCTCCACTAGATATGTCAGTTTCATTTTTGACTGGAAATGGTGAAAATTTAGAAAACAACAGTTGGGAGTTCTTTGATTATGAAGAGAAATATACTTCTCCCATTAATGGAATTACAGCCTACTTAATGAAATATGGCGGGAGTATTACTCTAGGGGAAGAAGAAATAGAACTTCGTTTAGCTGCAGGAGAAGCAGATTCAGTTATTGTATTTGTGGACGATAATTTGCTATACACTATCGCTGGCAATGTACCGTCTGATGATATGAAACGAATTGTTGATGGTTTCATTATAAGTGAGTAGCTTTTATTCTTTAATGAGTAGCAGAACGATGCATTCTTTATACAAAGTGACACATCTTACCGGTATTTGTCAAGTAAGTTGTCGTATAAATTTGATCTAGATATAAGTTTCCCCTTAGCATAACTCCATTATGGGGATGCTCTGTAAAACTACCCAATATTTGATTTCCAAAGATCATGGATTGGCACACGCACGGATATTTTTTCAAGGATCCCTATTGACAATGAGCCTCTCGGGATA
>JAAZEK010000468.1 GCA_012512335.1 Clostridiales bacterium
GAGGAGTTATATATATATTTAATCTCAAAAATGATGAATTTCAGCGGTTCTTGGGGTTTCGCAAATAACTATATATAAACCATAGGAAAGGAGCAATCCAAATGAAAATAATTATTATTGGTGCTGGCATTGCTGCAGTATCTGCTATAAAAGCAATCCGACAACTAAATCAAGATATAGATATTACTGTATATGGGGAAGAACAGCATTTTCCCTACAAGCGTATTCGATTAACCAAGGATTTGGCCAATGGTATCGATGAAGAAAAGCTCTTAATCGAGAAGGATGATTGGTATGAAGCAAACCGGGTAACGCTAGAAACTGGTAAAAAGGTAACGAAGATTAATCCTGAACAACATGTGATTATTCTATCCGATGGTACCATCGATAAATATTCATCACTCCTCCTGGCCACTGGGGCGAGTAATCGGGTACTAACCATAAAAGGCATAGACAAGACAGGGGTTTACACTCTGAGAAGTTTAGAAGATGGTCAGGATATTTTAAAGCAAGCTGAGAAATCCAAAAGAGCTGTTATTATTGGCGGCGGAATTTTAGGATTGGAAATTGCTTGGAGCCTTATTAAGCTGAAAAAGGAAGTAGTCATAGTAGAAGCTATGCCTAGACTAATCCCAAGACAACTTGATGGGGACAGTTCTCAACTTTTACAGAAAGTTGTGGAATCACACGGGGTTACTGTGTACACCGGAACTTGCGTGAATGAAATTTTAGGTGATGACAATGTTACTGGTTTCATTACCGACAATAATGTAGAAATGGCCTGTGATATGGTAATTCACTCAACAGGAATATGCCCAAATATCGAGTTGATTAAAGGTGCTGGAATTGAAACTAATCGTGGGATTATCGTTAACAACAGAATGCAGACCAGTGTACCTGATGTTTATGCTGCTGGAGATGTGGCAGAGTATGAAGGTGAAGTATTAGGTTTGTGGAATATAGCCTCAGTACAGGGAGATACCGCAGGTAAGAACATGGTAGGTTTAACAGAGGCATATGAAACACCAGCTACACCTATGGTAATGAATGCATTTCATTATTCATTGTTTTCCATTGGCAATATAGATGATAATGAGTCTGATCATGCTATAATAGACGAACCTGTAGGAAATAAGTATGGGAAGATATGGTTGAGAGATGGGGTTATTACTGGTGCATTAATCCTTGGAAGTATCAAAGAGCTACCACCGATAAAGAAGGCTATGGATCAAAAAGTGAAATTCTCGGAGGTGTATGATAAGGAATATTCATTGGGGGAATTCCTTAGTTTGGCTAAGGAAAAACAGACCAAAAAAGAGCCCCAGCTAGCAAATAGTATGCTATAATATTAAAAGACCAGTTAATTTTGAAGGGGGCTATTTTATGGAACATATGCTAAAAGAGATTATTTCTAAGCTCGATGGCTTGGACAGTCGCATGGAAACAATGGAAGATTTTATGGGCGCAATGAATAATCGTATAGGTGCTTTGGAAAATCGTATGGAATCCATGGAAGGACATATGAAATCCATGGAAGGGCGTATGGAATCCATGGAAGGGCGTATGGAATCCATGGAAGGGCGTATGGAATCCATGGAAGGACATATGAAATCCATGGAAGGGCGCATGGAATCCATGGAAGAGCGCATGGATAGGACGGAAAATAAAATTGATGCCATAGTGGAGCAAGTAGTGAAGAATAGTGAAAAACTGACTGGTATTTCTAAATCTTTGGAGTTTATGAAATCAACAGTATTTAGCCATGAAGAGGACATTTATTTTCTAAAACAAAGGATTGGATAGTGGTAGATAAGCCTAGTATGAATATTCCAAAATTGTTGACAACTGATATCAGTGTATGATATGCTATTTTCGTAAACAAGTAGAAGCTATCCACTTCTCACCTTCCAGCTTTAGCTAGGTAAGGTCAAGCAACAGTATGTTATTCATGCATATTTTTGGAGTGGGTAGAAACCCCACTCTTTTTATTTGCTTATTTTAAGTAAGTACATATAAATTGAGTGTAGTTAGCAAGGTCAGTAACACTGGCCGCCAAATAAACCGGAGGTGAACGAGTATTAGTAATAAAGAATTCTCCATTAATGAAGGAATCAGGGCAAGGGAAGTTAGAGTCGTCGATACCAAC
>JAAZEK010000469.1 GCA_012512335.1 Clostridiales bacterium
ATTATTGTTTCATCTAACCATTCCTGACTTATTAGATTTTGTTCACGATTATATTGCCGTTTGTTACAACTGCCTTAATGTTTACATCGTCGTCAAAGATTACAAGGTTGGCAGCGAGCTTAAAGCTGATATGTTTGCAGCGGGAGACAAAATAGACGTAAGTGGCACCAGCAAGGGAAAAGGTTTTGCTGGTACAATTAAAAGATGGAATCAGCATAGAGGGCCAATGTCTCACGGTTCTAGATACCATCGTCGTCCTGGATCTTTAGGGCCTAGCGCTACCCCTGGACGAGTATTAAGGACAAAAAAGCTACCAGGACGCATGGGCTTTGAAAGAGTAACTGTTGCTAATCTGGAAGTTGTAAAGGTAGACGCAGAACGCAACCTGCTTTTAATTAAGGGAGCGATACCAGGTAGTAAGGGAACCTTGCTTACAATTAAGGAAACCGTAAAGAATTAGTTCAAAAGTAAGACGGAAAGGAGGTCAGGCTATGCCTAAAGTAGCTTTATATAACATGGAAGGTGCATCTGTAGGCGAAATCGAGTTAAAGGACGAAGTGTTCGGAATACCGGTGAATAAAGATGCGCTATATCAGGTAACAAAAATGCAGCTGGCCAACAAAAGACAAGGCACCCAGTCTACTTTGACCAGAGCAGAGGTCAGAGGAGGCGGCGCAAAGCCTTGGAGGCAAAAAGGCACAGGCCGTGCACGTCACGGTAGCACACGCTCACCTATATGGATAAAGGGTGGAGTAACATTTGCCCCTAAACCAAGAGATTATAGCTATACCCTTCCTAAAAAATTGAGAAGACTTGCATTGAAAAGTGCTCTCAGTTCAAAAGTGGAAGAGAATAATATTACCGTTATGGACTCCCTGGCTCTACCAGAGGCCAAAACGAGAGAAATGGTTAGTTTGCTGAAAAATTTGAAAGTGGAGAGCAAAGCACTAGTTGTTATTCCTGGCAAAGATGAGACAGTTGAGCGAGCTACTCGTAACCTGCCAAATGTGAAACTGGCCTTTGTTAACACTATTAATGTACTGGACATTCTGAATTATGATCGTTTCATAATTACTCAGGATGCAGCACGCCTTGTCGAGGAGGTGTATGGTTAATGAAAGATCCACATGATATCATTATTAAACCCGTACTCAGTGAAAAGAGTTATGATGAAATGCCGGACAAAAAATATACCTTTCTCGTAGACCCAAGGGCCAACAAGACTGAGATCAAAAATGCTGTTGAGGCCATCTTCGGTGTCAAGGTACAAAGTGTAAACACACTTCGCCAGCAAGGCAAGTTGAAGAGAGTAGGCGTACACACCGGCAGAAAGCCATCCTTCAAAAAAGCCTATGTAAAGCTGACGGCTGAGAGTAAGGATATCGAATTCTTCGAAGGAATGGCACAATAAGGAGGTTAAAGAAAATGGCGATTAAAAAGTATAAACCCACCTCCCCTGCCAGACGGCATATGACCGTTTCTGCCTTTGAAGAAGTCACCAAGAAGGAACCGGAAAAGTCTCTTTTGGTAAGTCTGAAGAGTAAAGCCGGCAGGAATGACGATGGACGGATTACAGTTCGTCATCAAGGTGGAGGAGTAAAGAGAAAATACCGCATTATAGACTTTAGACGTGACAAAGATGGAGTACCAGCTAAAGTTGCAGCAATCGAATATGATCCAAACCGTAGCGCAAATATTGCATTATTACATTATGTAGATGGTGAAAAGCGATACATTATCAGTCCAAACGGCCTGAAGATTGGTCAAATGGTTGAATCTGGACCAGATTCCGATATTAAAGTTGGTAATGCACTTCCGTTGAGAAACATCCCTACAGGTACAGTAATTCATAACATTGAAGTTCGTGCCGGAAAGGGAGGACAGCTGGTTCGTTCAGCTGGTAATTCAGCGCAGCTTATGGCCAAAGAAGGCAATTACGTACAGGTTCGACTTCCCTCAGGAGAGGTTCGAATGATACGTGCAGAATGCAAAGCAACTATCGGTCAGGTAGGTAATACAGACCACGAGAACATTACCATAGGAAAAGCAGGAAGAAAAAGACATATGGGCTTCCGTCCCACTGTTAGAGGTTCTGTTATGAATCCCAACGACCATCCACATGGTGGTGGCGAAGGACGGGCACCAATTGGAAGACCTTCACCTGTTACGCCTTGGGGCAAACCTACTTTAGGTTATAAGACTCGTAAGAAAA
Organism: Clostridiales bacterium; assembly: GCA_012512335.1. Taxonomy (GTDB): domain Bacteria; phylum Bacillota; class Clostridia; order Caldicoprobacterales; family DTU083; genus UBA5454. The sequence continues at coordinate 2,213 of JAAZEK010000469.1, forward strand.
AGAATGAATCTGATAAATACATTGTAAAGAGAAGAGACAGTAAATAGTATCTACAGAATCGAAAGGAGGCCCATAGATGAGCCGGTCGGTCAAAAAAGGACCCTATACTCGCGTGGATCTTTTGAAAAAGATACAGGAATTAAATGATCAAGGGAAAAAGACAGTAGTAAAGACTTGGTCCAGAGAATCAACCATTTTCCCTGAAATGGTAGGACACACTATCGCAGTACATGATGGAAGAAAACATGTTCCGATTTACATTACTGAAGAAATGGTTGGACATAAGCTGGGAGAATTTGCTCCCACCCGAACCTTCAGAGGTCATAGCGGACGTTCTGCGGAGAGGTCTACTGCATTGAAATAGTCGAAGGAGGAATTAAAGTGGCAACTAGGATTAAGGAAAAGGCAAAATTTCGCCAGGAAAACAAAGAAAAACGCCCTCATGCCACCGTCCGATATGTTCGAATATCTTCCAGAAAGGTCAAAATAGTAATTGACTTAATTCGGGGGAAAAAGGTCGGAGAGGCGCTTTCCATATTGGAGTTTACTCCTAAGGCAGCAACGGAGCCGGTTGCCAAGCTTCTAAAGTCTGCCATGGCCAATGCGACGAACAACCTGGGACTGGACGTAGGCGATTTATATGTAGCCGAAGTTTATGCAAACCAGGGACCGACGCTAAAGAGGCTAAGAGCCAGAGCACAGGGCCGTGCTAATAGAATTCGTAAAAGAACCAGTCATATTGGCATAGTACTGGACGAGATAGAAGCATAAAAGTACAAGGAGGGATAATTAAGTGGGCCAAAAAGTGAATCCCCATGGACTCAGAGTTGGAGTTATAAAGGATTGGGATGCAAAATGGTACGCATCCAAGAAAGAATTCTCAGATAACCTAATTGAAGATGTAAAATTGCGTGAAATGCTTAAGAAGCAACTTTTTCATGCAGGTATCTCAAAAATAGAGATTGAAAGAGCAGCTAACCGTGTCAAAGTCAATATTTATACTGCAAAGCCTGGAATAGTTATTGGCAGAGGTGGCACTGGCGTAGATACTCTGAAAAAGGATATAGAGAAATTTACAAAAAAGACAGCTATTTTAAATATAGTAGAGGTTAAGTCACCCGATACGTCAGCCCAATTGGTAGCAGAAAACATTGCAGCTCAGTTAGAGCGTAGAATTTCATATCGTAGAGCTATGAAACAAGCAATGCAGCGTGCTATGAAAGCTGGAGCAAAAGGAATTAAGACCATGGCTGGCGGACGATTAGGCGGGGCTGATATAGCCAGAAGTGAAGGATACCACGAAGGTACCATACCGCTACAGACATTACGTGCTGATATCGATTACGGTTTTGCAGAAGCCAATACCACCTTCGGTAAGATTGGCGTAAAGGTATGGATATATAAAGGAGAGGTCCTTCCCAAAGCAAAGAACAGACCAGTTGCGGAAGGAGGAAATTAATATGTTGATGCCGAAAAGAGTGAAACGCCGTAGGGTGTTCCGGGGTAGAATGACCGGGAAAGCACATCGCGGCAACACGGTTACTTACGGTCAATATGGACTGCAATCTTTGGATCCAAGCTGGATTACTAGTAACCAGATAGAAGCAGCTCGTATAGCTATGACTCGTTCAATTAAGAGAGGCGGAAATGTTTGGATTAAGATTTTTCCTGACAAGCCGGTAACCGAAAAGCCCGCTGAAACTCGTATGGGTAGCGGAAAAGGTTCCCCTGAATACTGGGTAGCCGTAGTAAAGCCCGGCAGGATTCTTTTTGAAATTGCCGGTGTATCCGAAGAAGAAGCCAAAGAAGCATTTCGGCTGGCAGCGCACAAGCTTCCGGTGAGAACCAAGTTTGTGACTAGAGAAGAATTGGGTGGTGAAGGTAGTGAAGGCTAATCAATTTAGAGAGATGTCCCAAGATGAGCTTAATCAGAATCTAACCGAGTTCAAAAGTGAGCTGTTCAACCTTCGGTTCCAGTTAGCTACAGGCCAATTGGAGAATCCTATGCGGATTCGTGAAGTAAAGAAGAATATTGCTAGAGTTAAAACTATACTTCGGGAAAGAGAGCTGAAAGCCCTGGAGGCTTGACGGAAAAGGAGGAATATTCGTGGCCGATGAAACAAGAGGCAATCGAAAAGTTCGTATTGGCAAAGTAGTAAGTAATAAAATGGATAAAACCATCGTTGTTGCCATTGAAACCAAAGTAAAGCACGGTTTATACGGAAAATATATAAAACAAACCACAAAGCTAAAAGCGCATGACGAAGAGAACATCTGTCAGATCGGTGATCGTGTAAGGGTCATGGAAACCAGGCCTTTAAGTAGCGATAAAAACTGGCGTTTGGTGTCCGTCATAGAGAAAGCGGAGTAAGCTTTGGGACATTTCTAATAAGGATAACTTGCAAAGCAGAAAGTCGCCGTAGCGTTGGGGTCATTTCTCAACAAGGAAGACCTGCAAAGCGTAGAAGTGTCGCTATAAGTTTGGGGACATTTCTCAACAAGGATGACCTGCAAAGCAGAGAAGTGTCGCCGCACATTGTGAAAGGAGGGTACAGAATGATCCAAACAGAAAGCCGACTTAGAGTAGCTGATAATACTGGAGCAAAAGAAATTTATTGCATTAAGGTTTTAGGCGGCTCAGGTAGAAAATATGGCAACATAGGCGATGTCATTGTTGCATCAGTAAAAAGTGCAACACCCGGCGGTGTTGTGAAAAAAGGCGAAGTTGTTAAAGCAGTCATTGTTCGAACAAGGAAAGGTATTTCCAGAACTGATGGTTCGACAATTAATTTTGATGACAATGCTGCAGTTATTATAAATGATCAAAGACAACCTAGGGGTACCCGTATCTTTGGCCCGATTGCCAGAGAGCTGAGAGAAAAGGATTACATGAAAATCATTTCTCTAGCCCCAGAAGTACTATAAGAGGAGGTGGCTACTGTGGTGAACGTACCCAGAAAATTACACGTTAAAAAAGGAGATACCGTAGAAATCATCTCCGGTAAGAATAGATCCAAGCGAGGCAAAGTACTTGCTGTATCACCAAAAAAGGGTAAAATTATTGTTGAAGGAGTCAACATCCTGATAAAGCATCAAAAACCTAGAGGTGCCAATCAACAGGGTGGTATCATAAAACAGGAAGGCCCCATCTATTCCTCCAAGGCCATGCTTGTATGCAAAAAATGCAACAATCGCACTCGAGTAGGATATCAAATATTGGAGGACAAGACAAAGGTCAGAGTCTGCAAGGTTTGCAAAGAAGTCATCAGTGACTAAGTTCTTCTTTGAAGGGAGGTAAAAAGATTTGGCTCGTTTAAAAGACTATTATAAAAATGAAGCAGTATCCGCATTAATGGATCGCTTTCAATATAAGAGCGTAATGCAAGTGCCCAAGTTGGAGAAAATTGTTATCAACATGGGTGTTGGTGAAGCAAAGGAAAACTCAAAATTTCTAGAATCAGCTGTCGAAGACCTGGCTACTATTTCCGGTCAAAAACCGATTATTACGAAAGCCAGAAAATCCGTTGCTGCTTTTAAGCTAAGGGAAGGTATGAGCATCGGAACGAAGGTTACACTTCGTGGAGATAGAATGTATGAATTCCTAGATAGACTGGTTAATGTAGCTCTTCCTCGTGTAAGAGACTTTCGCGGCGTTTCTGACAAATCCTTTGACGGAAGAGGAAACTATGCACTGGGAATCAAGGAACAGTTGATATTTGCTGAGATCAATTATGACAAGGTTGATAAGGTGAGAGGCATGGACATTATTATTGTCACAACTGCTCAAAGTGATGAAGAAGCAAAAGAAATGTTACGCATAATGGGAATGCCCTTTGCGTCCAGAAATTAAACCAGTCCAAGAATTAAGGAGGGAATTGATAAGTGGCGAAAAAATCGATGAAGATTAAACAACAGCGTGCTCCCAAGTATTCAACCCGTGCCTATACAAGATGTCGGCTGTGTGGACGCCCACATTCTGTACTAAGGAAATTCGGGATTTGCCGAATTTG
>JAAZEK010000470.1 GCA_012512335.1 Clostridiales bacterium
AGGGTTATGTATGGACTAATCGGATTGATAAAATTAATAAATAGTTTCTTTCTGCAACTCATTTTGAACAGAGAAAGGAGTAGTTTTATGGCAAAAAATTCAGAAAATAAGAGGTCCGAGTTTTGATCGGACCTCCCTTTTTACTAATCTCTCTTAAGTTGCACTTCCTGCTCATAGATTTCCATTTCATCTAGCCATGAAGAGCCAACACCTTTGCCCTCTTTCATGCACAGATAATCCCAAACTGCATTTGCTGGCAAGCTCTTGAATTCATCCATTAAGGCCAATCGCTTAGTCAAGTTTTTATTAACCTCAGCTTCTTTTAGTAGATGGCTGGGTTCTAACAGAGCTTCAAGGAGAGTCTTTCCTGCAGCACGAATACCAATTATCCAAGAGGCTACGCGGTTTATGGTGGCATCAAAGTAATCAAGACCTAAATCAACATTCTTATCGAACAGATCCTGTCGTTTGATTTCCAACAGAATATTACGTAAATCATCACCCTGTATCAAACAATGGTCACTATCCCAACGAACACCTCGGGTAAGATGAGTATTGATGGATTCTACAAAAGGATGAATAGCTGTAATTTTATCCGCTACATCCTCAGTTGGATGATAATGCCCTGTATCAAAGGTAATTCCTATTCCATTTTTGATAGCATATGCCAACAGAAAGTCATGAGATCCAACAACAAAACTCTCAGTGCCAATACCAAACACTTTACCTTCTATTACATCACGCATGTTCTTTTTATCATAGGGAGTTTCTAGAATTCTGTCTAGAGATTCTTCTAGACGTTTCCGATAAGCCCCACGATCAGCGGGTATATCCTTAGTTCCATCTGGTACCCAGGTATTGTTAATGCACACCTGACCCAGCTCCTCGCCAATATCATTGGCAACTTTTCTACCAGCTATCCCTGCTTTTATCCAATATTCACGTACATTTTCATCATCTGAAGCTAGAGAGCAACCATCTTTCATCATAGGATGGGTGAAGTAGGACACATTAAAATCTATACCTAAGTTGTTTTTCTTTGCCCAATCAATCCATGTTCGATAGTCTTCAGTATCATATTCATTTCGCTCTTTCTTTACCTTGGGCTCTGCATACATACTATGTAGATTCAGCTTATGCTTACTAGGTGAGAACTTTAAAGCCTGCTCCAAATCCTGACGCATCTCATCCCCATTTCGTGCTCTGCCAGGATAATTACCTGTTACTACGTTTTCGCTATGAATTCCTTCAGAGCCTTCAAAACCGCTAACATCATCCCCCTGCCAATTGTGTACAGAGATGGGTATGGTTTTAAACTTCTCGATTGCATTTTCTACATCTACACCATATTGACCGTATATCTGTTTTGCGTTTTCATAATTACTTAAAATTATTTCTTTGTTCATGATGATTCTCCTTTTCACAAATTTCTTACTTCTATATCACTTTCTTTTCCAGTCATAGTTATCAGTGCATAACTAAATGGCGCTTCACATAGGGCAGAACATGTAAAATAGCATACATTATTCCTGATTTCTGCACTTGTTCCCCGATGCAGATGCCCGCTGACGGATAAGACAACATTCTTTTTAGTATAGAACTCCATTACATTATCCGCTCTTATCAAGTTATACGGATAAGAACTCTCTATTGGCGGAAATATGGGATTATGTTGCAAAGCAATGACAGGCTGGTCAGGGTTAATATCTTTAAACATATTTTCCATTGCTGACATGTCTCGCTCGGACGAGTCATCCTCCGCATATCTGTCTGCAAAGTTAATAATTTGATATCCATTTACATTATGCAGTCCTTCAAAATCATTGAATATCTCAAACACAGTTTTCGGACAGTTATCATGATTTCCCGGTGCAACAATAACAGGCTTTCCCAATTTACTTATCTCTTTTTGCAGAGCCACCATGTCTTCTTCTGCTCCGGAAGCCTTTCCGTTATCTACAAGATCTCCCAACAAAACAACAAGGTCGATTTTAGCCCTTTCTACTGATTCAAATACTTCTTGTATCAGTTCCAGCGCTTGTTTAGATTTTCTTTCTTGAATACCGCATATGTGGTTTGCTTTGCCTACATAATGTATATCCGTAAGCACTAACATATTTAATTGCATACTCATCCTCCACTAATATTCCTAAGAAAAAAACAAAACCCTATCTCTAATCTCGCATACATTATCAATATTCACATACTCAAGAATAAATGGAAGATCTGGTGTATGTCTTTGATACAAGCTAAGAAAGAGTGGCCAATCAATTTCCCCATCTCCTACAGCTCGCCCATAAGCATCGTTTACCTTACGATCTTTTCCATGAAAATAAGCTATGTGAGGAGCAAGATAACGGAACATATCCTCTTCCGAGCTGTTTGCAATAAGATTTGCAGGGTCAAGTAGTACCTTTAATCTATCTGATTCCACTTGGTCAATTAGATCCCTCATTCTTTTTGCACTGGGAACTACATCTAGAACGCAGGGTTCTAGAGCAACTGCCACATCATATTCTTCAGCCTTTTGTGTCAACCACTTCAAGCTTTCAAACAGACGTTGGAAAGCCGTCTCATAGGTATCTGCGAAAATACCTCGATGACCTGGTATAAATCCACATTCCGTAGCTACATAGGGTACATTGTTTTGGGAGGCAATCTTCATATGAGCCTCA
>JAAZEK010000471.1 GCA_012512335.1 Clostridiales bacterium
GTGTAAACAATGGCAAAAGCCCTCAGTGACAAACAGAAAAAAATCTTGGAATTCCTTAAAGATGAAATTCGGACCAAAGGCTATCCTCCCTCCGTGCGAGAAATTTGTGATGCAGTAGGGTTAAAATCTACCTCAACTGTACATGGATATCTAGGACGTCTTGAGAAAAAAGGCTTTATCCGTCGAGATGCATCCAAACCCAGGGCTATCGAAATTCTCGATGACAATACTTATGTATCAAAAAACGAGCTGGTTAATGTTCCTATTGTTGGCCGCGTAACTGCGGGTCAACCAATTTTAGCGGTGGAAAACATTGAGGATACCTTCCCTATTCCAGTTCAATACCTACATAATAGTGATGTTTTTATGCTCCATGTTAGAGGTGAAAGTATGATGGAAGCTGGGATTCTCGATGGAGACATGGTAATTGTACAAAAAAAACCCACTGCCTCCAATGGCGACATGGTCGTAGCTCTCATAGAAGATGAAGCTACAGTAAAGACTTTCTACAAGGAAAAAGATCATATTAGGTTACAGCCAGAGAATTCGGCTATGGAACCTATATTATTAAAAGATGTTTCTATATTGGGTAAAGTGATTGGCGTAATACGAATGTTTCATTAAATAGGAAGTACTTAAGAAAAGAAGGATTTATTCAACCCTAAAGTTGAACAAATCCTTCTTTTAGCATTACAGATAAGACTTTCATTATAGCAAGCTTTACATGAGCATAAGTTAGGCCACCTTGTAAATAGGCAACATATGGCTCTTTGATTGGTGCGTCTGCACTTAGCTCAATGGATGCACCTTGAATGAATGTTCCAGCAGCCATAATAACCTGATGATCATAACCTGGCATATCCCATGGATAAGGAACTACGAAGCTATCAATTGGGGATGCTGTTTGGATTGCCTGACAAAAAGAGATTAGCTGCTTCGAAGATTTGAATTCAATGGACTGTATTATATCAGACCTGGATTCCTTCCAATGAGGTCGAACCTTATATCCTAGCTCATCAAATACCTTAGCTGCTAATACAGCACCTTTCAAGGCCTCAGCCACAGTATGGGGTGCCATGAACAAACCCTGATAGAAATAACCATATCCTGATGGGAAAGAGCCTACTTCCCTTCCAATGCCAGGTGACGTAAGTCTACTTTCTAAAAGCGCAATGGCTTCTACAGTACCTACAGCATAAGCTCCTGTTGGTGCAAGACCGCCTCCTGGATTCTTTATTAAGGAACCTACAATAAGATCTGCTTGGGTCATACTAGGTTCTTCGTCCTCGGTAAATTCCCCGTAGCAGTTGTCTACTATAACAAATACATCATTTCTACTGGCTTTAATCTCATCCACTGCAGCAGAAATATTTCCCACTGACAATGTCTTGCGGGTACTATAACCCATAGATCTTTGTATCAAAACAGTCTTTATTTTTGGATCTGTAAGTACATCTTTCACTGTATTGATGTCAATATTTCCATCTGGAAGTAACTCTATTTGCTTATATCCTATCTTCCAATCCCGTAATGAGCCTGTCCCAGCCTCATTGATACCTACTACATCATGAAGAGTATCATAGGGAGCCCCTGTAATGGATAAAAGAATATCCTCTGGTCTTAACAAAGCAAACAAACCATCACTAATAACATGGGTTCCAGAAACCCACTGAGGACGTACTAGGGCATCTTCTCCACCAAATAGATCTCGGTAAACCAGATCTAAAGCATCTCTACCTTCATCTCCATAGCCATAACCCGAGGTTCCAGTAAAATGCCTCTGGCTGATTCGGTGCTTGTTAAATACTTTAAGTATCCTAGCTTGATGATATTCTGCTCTTTCATCAATATCTCCAAATACTTTTCTTAGCTCAGCTTGAGCAACATTTGCTATATTAAATGCTTTAGGATGAATGCTCGCATCGCTCAAGTAAAAATTTTCATAGTTACTGTATATATCTTTTTTCATCTTTAGTCTCCAATTAGTATGCTAATATTGTACATAATTTACTAATCTACTGTAGTTGCTTTCGACATGTAAAAGGAACCAGCCCAATGGAAGGTTCCCTACAATACATTTTATTTATTACTCTTGATCTTGTGTGCTCAGTCCGAAAGCAACTGGACGTGCAGGAGTAATAGTCGATATTGCATGCTTATAAATCATCATTTGTTTTCCGTCACTTTCAATCATGACAACAAAATTATCAAAGCCTTTTAATACACCTTTTAGCTGAAATCCATTAGTAAGATGAATAGTTACTGGAGTATGTTCCTTGCGTATCTCGTTTAGAAAAGCATCCTGTAAAACAATTGTTACCTTGTTTGCCAATTTGTTACACCATCCTTTCACATTCTAAGTTTCATCTTTGGCTAGCACATTTTATTTAATTATACAACAAATATAGCTAATTAGAAAGCAAATTATTACCAATGTCTGTAATCAACCAATTACCTACAGTCTTAAGATCACCCATTTTAAAAGGATCAAGCCAAATGATTTGCTCCTCTCGTTTGAACCAAGCTATCTGTCTTTTAGCAAATCTTCTAGTATTACGCTTTAAAATATTTATGCTTTCCTCCTGGGTTGATAAGCCTTTAAGGTAATCAACGATTTCTTTGTAACCTAGACCTTGCATGGATACTAAATTTCTAGAATAGCCTCTATCCATGATTTCCTTTACTTCTTCTATTAAACCAGATTCAATCATTCGATCCACGCGTAAATTAATTCGATCATAAAGCAATTGTCTATCCATAGTAAGACCATATATTCTTGTGCTATAGGGTGAGTCTAATTCACTAAAATCTTGCCTAAATGCTTCCATTGTCTTACCTGTTAAATGAAATACTTCCATAGCCCGGATAACTCTGCGTGTATCATTAGGATGAAGCCTTTGTGCAGAAACAGGGTCAACTCTCCGCAAATGATTGTGAAGCCAGGTAGTACCATGCTGATCCAGCAATTTATTTAAATGAGATCTATACTCGGGATCTTCAACAGCATCAGTAAAGTTCATTGGATAAATAATAGAACTGATATAAAAGCCTGTTCCACCTGCCAAAATGGGAATCTTCCCTCGCTTTGTAATCTGTCGTATTATATCCGAGCTTAGCTTTTGGAACATTGATACATTAAATTCATCGTCTGGGTTTCTAACATCTATCATATGGTGAGGTATCCCCTGTCTTTCATCTATAGAGGGTTTGGCAGTGCCTATATCCATATAACGATATATCTGCATAGAATCCGCAGATATGATTTCTCCATTTAATTGTTGGGCAACTTGGATCGCCAAATCTGTTTTACCAGAAGCCGTTGGGCCAGTGATTACAAGTAGTGGAATTTTATTCATGGTAAGCTCCTTTTGTCCTGCGTCAATACGCCTACTTTATAAGTGGCGCGTTCACTGTATCCTTTTAAACTTTTTCTCTAATTCATAGCGACTCATAGAAATTAATATAGGCCTGCCATGGGGACAAGTTAAAGGGATCTTATTTTGGTCTATATCTTTCAGTAGACTTCTAATTTCTTGATGAGATAGCTTATCGTTGGCTTTCACAGCTTTTTTACAAGCCATCATGATTATATCCTCGTCTTGTAAAGTAAGTCTCTCCTGACCGATTCTGCTTCCCGATTGATCAAGCAATTCATTAAACAACTCTTTAATATTTACATCCCTTAATACTACTGGAACACCTCTTATTATGAAAGACTTTCCGCCAAAGGACTCTAAATCGAAGCCAACTGATTGAAAACTTTCTACATTATCTGTAATGTATATGAATTCATCATGGGTAACCTCCAATATGTAAGGAGGAGATAACTGCTGGCTTAGGACATTTTGTTGGAGTACGGTCTTCTTTAGTTCTTCATAAACCAAGCGCTCATGAGCTGCATGTTGATCAACAATAAATAAATGGGAATCGCTTTCAACCAATATAAAGGTTGAAAAAGCAGTCCCTATCACATTCCACTTCTTTAGATCACTGGTATCTATATTATTAGCATATTTTTCCTCATTCATACGGTCATCTACAAGCTTTATTTCCTGCGATTCAGTTTTTATATATACTGTTTTGGAGCCTAAGTGCTCTCTCAGCTCAGTATCTGATTCTTTCTCGAATGAATTTACTTCTATAATCTCGTTTTGCCCAGTCACTTCTTCTTCAGTATCTTCTAGAGAAGTTATACCTGTTCTTGTATGATTTTCATAGGATTTAACTTCCATATTCCTGCCATCATCGAAATAATGTAACTGCTCAGTCTCGACTTGCTGTCCATCTATGTCTAGTTCTGAAGCTTTCTTTTGTTTAGCTGGAGTGTAAGGAAAAACCTCTGGTATATAATTTTCCTTCTCCATTGCATTCTTAATGTTATTTGTAAGCGCTTCCATTACTTCCTTTGGCTTACGAAATCGAATTTCTGTCTTAGAAGGGTGAACATTTACATCAATTTCCTCTGGAGAAATTTGAATGCTCATGACGCACCATGGAAAATGATTAACCATCGTCCAATTCTTTAATGATTCCTCTATACTTTGAGATAAAAGTTGGCTACGTATATACCTGTTATTTACAAAAAAGGATTGATGGGTACGGTTTGTTCTTGACAGAGAGGGTTTTCCTAAATATCCAAAAACAGAAAATCCATCTCCTAAATTAGCATCAATCAAAATAAGTTCGGTTTTCATATCTTTTCCATATATACATAAAATTGCACTTAACAGCTCTCCATCCCCTGAGGAATGATATATTGTTTTTCCATTGCTTATATATTTTATGGAAATAGAAGGATTAGCTAAAATCAACTTGGCTAACAATTCACTTATAGCTGCTGTTTCGCTACGAGAGGATATTAAAAATTTTAAGCGGGCAGGGGTATTGTAAAAAAGATTACGAACCATTATTGTAGTTCCCTCTGGGCATCCCGCCTCAGATGCCTGAATCAATTGTCCCCCATGATAGATTATATGGCAACCAGAAATAGAGCCTCTTGGCCTTGTTAGCATTTCCATTTGTGTTACGGCAGCGATACTGGCTAAAGCCTCTCCTCGAAAACCTAGTGTATGAATGGTATTTAAATCTTTGGCTACTTCAATTTTACTAGTTGCATGCCTATGAAATGAAGCCTCTGCATCCTCCATATCCATACCTATCCCGTTATCAGTTACTCGAATTAGGCTTGTGCCGCCATTTTCAACTTCTACTGTAATGGCCGACGCATCAGCATCAATAGAGTTTTCTACCAATTCTTTAACGATGGAAGAAGGGCGTTCTACCACTTCTCCTGCAGCTATTTGATTTATTGTTGCATTATCTAATCTGTGAATAATAGCCATAGACCTTTTACTCCTTTGCTTTTTGAACTAATCTATGTAAGATTCCAATAGCTTCAATAGGTGTGAGCACCTCTACATCTATGTCCTTCAATTCTTTTACTATTTCAGAAGAAGCTGAATTAAACAAATCCAATTGGTAAGCTCCATTGGTATCTACCATTTTGACATTTTGCTTCGTTTTAGATTTGTTTATATCTGAATCTTCCAATCTCTTTAGAATTTTCTTAGCTCGCTCAATTACTTCTTCAGGTAAACCGGCTAGCTTTGCTACCTGAATGCCAAAGCTTTTGTCAGCACCACCTCTAATAATTCTTCTTAGAAAGATGATATTATCCCCTTGTTCCTTTACCGCAATGCAATAATTCTTTACACCTGGGATCATTCCCTCAAGTTCAGTCAGTTCATGGTAGTGGGTAGCGAACAAAGTCTTGGCTTTCAAAGATTGACATATATGTTCAACTACAGCATATGCAATACTGAGTCCATCAAAAGTGCTTGTACCCCTGCCTATTTCATCTAAGATTAAAAGGCTCTTACTTGTAGCATTATGTAGAATGTCAGCTATCTCACTCATCTCTACCATAAAAGTACTTTGTCCAGATGCTAAATCATCGGAGGCTCCAACACGTGTAAATATTCTATCTACTATCCCTATTTCAGCTTCTTTTGCGGGAACAAAACACCCTATTTGAGCCATTAAAGTAATAAGAGCAACCTGGCGCATATATGTACTTTTTCCTGCCATGTTTGGACCGGTAATAATCATAAGATGATCTTTTCCAGTTTGCAAGCTAGTATGATTAGGTACAAACAAGCCATTCGACAAAGTATTTTCAACTACAGGATGTCTACCGTCCTTGATTTTTATAGAACCATCATCCAGCATAACTGGCCTAGTGTAATTATTGTCATATGAGACACGAGCAAAGGAACACAGGGTGTCCAATGTGGCAATTATAGCTGCAGTGTTTTGTATCCGGCTTACTTCTAGCCCAATCTTCTCACGTATTTCAATAAAAATCTGATATTCCAAGCGTATACTTTTCTCTTCAGCACCTAGAATTTTATCCTCTACTTCCTTTAATTCAGGTATTATATACCGCTCGGAATTGGCTAGGGTTTGCTTTCGAACATAGAACTCAGGAACGAGGTCATAATAGGAGCGGGTGACATCAATATAATATCCAAAAACTTTGTTAAATCCTATTTTCAGGTTCTTTATTCCGGTTTTATCTCTTTCTTCTTGCTCTAATCCTGCAATCCAATTCTTACCATCAGTAACAGCAAGGCGATATTCATCTAATTCTGAATTCCAACCTTCTTTAATTAGGTTCCCTTCCTTTAGAAATACAGGTGGGTCTTCGAAAATCGACTGCTCTAATAAGCTTTGTATATCTTCTAGTATATCAATTTCTTTGTAGAATTTCATTAACATGTCACTAGTGGAACTTGAAAGAATCTCCTTTAAGACAGGCAAAAGCTGTAAAGATTGTTTAATAGAAATCAAGTCTCTTGCATTTGCGCTACCATATGCGATCCTTCCTGCTAATCTTTCTAAATCATATACTTTGCGAAGTAGATCCTTAATTTCCTCCATCTTAATGGGATTTTTAATAAGTTCTTGAACTGCTTCCAAGCGATCTTCTATTTGTACTTTATATAAAAGAGGTTGCTGAATCCACTGGCGCAGGAGACGACCTCCCATGGCGGTATCTGTTTTGTCCAGAAGCCATAACAGAGAGCCTTTTTTACCTTTACCCCGAATGGTTTCCGTAAGCTCCAGGTTCCGACGAGCAGTCGCATTGAGAATCATATGGGTATTATCAGACAAAGTTTTCAAAAAAGTAATATGACCGAGAGCATTCTTCTGGGTATCAGATAAATATGAAAGTAATGCTCCTGCTGCACTAATTCCGTATGTCATCTCTTCACAGCCATAAATATCAAGAGTTTGCACTTGGAAATGCTGAGTTAGTGTTCTATAAGCATTGGATCTTTTATATGCCCACTCTTGATAGGGAGTAATATAAGCAGAAAATCGACTGCGTACAGAATCTAAGAATTCTTTATCTAATTCTAGGGATTCATTGATGAGAATTTCACTAGCTTGGATTCGTGCCAACTCATTGAATAATTTTTCACTTCTATCCTGCACATTGCCTTTGGTAATCTCAGAAATGAAAAATTCCCCTGTTGAAACATCCACACCAGACAGACCGAAGGCATCATTATCTCGAATAATAGAAATTAAATAATTGTTACTCTTCTCATCCAAAATTGAGCTGTCTGTTACTGTACCAGGAGTTACTACACGAACTACCTGACGCTCTACAATACCATTAGCTTCTTCTGGGTCTTGCGTTTGTTCACATATAGCTACCTTATAACCTTTTTCTATTAATTTTGCTATATAACCATCGGCAGAATGCCAAGGGACACCACACATAGGTGCCCTTTCTTCCAAACCACAATCCCTTCCTGTTAAGGTGATTTCCAGCTCCTTGGAAGCGGTTATGGCATCTTCGAAAAACATTTCGTAAAAGTCGCCTAAACGAAAAAATAAAATGGCATCCTTGTGTTGTTCCTTTAATTGCATGTATTGCTGCATCATAGGTGTCAAACCAGCCATAAACTACCTTACTCCCCTTTAACAATCATCAAGACGCCAAATCCATATGTGGCGTGTTCTCTCTTATAATTCAAGTGGAATAGATCTTCATCTGAATCCACGATGCTTCGCCAGAGGCAAAACGAGTTCACTTAGTACATCCACCATTGCAATTGCTACATCCCCCAGATTGTTCACTGGGAATATCTTCATTTGGATCTATACAGTAAAATTTCAACAATTGGTTTATCTGATATATTAGGTTATTGAAAGTGTTCCCAGTCCTATAATATTCTTTAATAATTGAATTGGATTTCATAGCCTGATCAGCATGCTCCAATATAGCATTCAGCTGTTCTGAATCTTCTGGTATGCTAGTTGGATCCATTAGCTTTTGAGCCAAATTTTGATGAGCCTCCTTAAAATTGCGAGTTAACTGGCAAGCTTCTGAATCCTGTGCCGCTTCCTTTTCGGCTTCACGATAAGCATAAATTTCTTCGGATTGGGCTAATGCCATACCCAGTTCTCTAGCCAATTTCATTATCTCATCTCGTTTAATCTTCGTAACATTAGCCATTTGGTACTACCTCTCCTTCTAGAGACCATGTTTGAGCTTTCTTAATGCGAATAGATACTAATTTACCTACCAAATCCGGACAGCTTTCAAAGTTTACTATCTTATTCGTGTCAGTTCTTCCGGTATAAATATCCTCTTTAGTTTTACTAGGACCCTCCACTAGAACTTTTACCAGCTTATCTTTATAAATCAAATTTCTTTCATTA
>JAAZEK010000045.1 GCA_012512335.1 Clostridiales bacterium
ATCAACGACAGTTACCTTGTTTTTCCTCATCTTTCCTTTAACGCCGGCTACCAAATTGCGAACAATTTTGTTCTTTCTTTTAATAACCACTTGATGATTTAATTTAACACCTGTGGCTTCTACGCCATATTTTTCTCCCTGTCTGGCATTGTCAGCAATCTTTGCTGAGTACAGTAGGGATTTGCTGGGGATACAACCTTCGTTGAGGCATACCCCACCTAAAAACCGTTTTTCAATTAAAAGTGTGGACAAACCGGCTTCTCCTGCACGCTCTGCGGCCAGATACCCTGCTGGTCCTCCACCGATTACAATCAATTCATATGTCATTTTCTCACCTCACCAGCAAAATGCTGAAGTTTTCCAAGTTGGTCTTCAAATCCTTCAAGAACCTAGCTGCAGGTGCTCCGTCTATTGCCCTATGGTCAAAGGTTAGAGACAGACCCATTGCTGGATAGAAGACAACTTCTCCATCTACTTCTCGAGCCCGTTGTACAATGTTGTTAACCCCAAGGATTCCGGTTTGTGGAGGATTAAGAACAGGAGTAAAGCTTTCAATGTCTAAGGTTCCCAGATTGGTTATAGTAAAGCTACCATTTCTGAGAAGATCGGGATTTATTGAACCAGATTTACAATCGTTTGCCAACTGTTTAGCTCGACGCGAAATTTCATTTAGCGAAAGTGTATCTGCTCCGAATATGGTTGGAACCATTAAGCCCCGCTCTGTATCAACAGCATTTCCAAGGTTAACATTATGGAAATAACGTACCGTGTTCTCAAGGAAGTGTGCATTTAAATCTTTATGATTTAACAGAGTTCGAGATACAGCATATAAAATCATATCGTTGATAGTGATGTTCTCAAGATCTAGTCTCTCTTTATCAGCTTTTAACTTTTTGCGGAATGCCAAAAGATCAGTAGCATCAAAGCTAGCGTTTAATGTAAGCTGGGCTGTTGTTGACAACGAATGATGCATAGCCTTTCCGATAACCTTCCGTATGTTCGGTGTTTTAACCTCTTCATAGCCTGGATCAGTAACCAACCAATCTTGAGAAGTGTCACCTGGTTGTCCTGCAGGTGAAGCTGGAACGGTTGAAGTAGTAGCAACAGCAGTAGCTGCGGGTGCTTTAGCTGGAGACTCAAGATCCAATGTGGTAATTCTTCCACCCAAGCCAGTTCCGACTACATCTCCAATTACCCCTATTGATGCAGCATCCCGTGCAGATGAAGTTAACATATGACCAGAATTACGAAGTGCAAGGACATCTTGCTCAATAATTCTTCCGTATGGTCCTGTGGGGTTAGCGTAGCGTACATCTAAACCAAGCTTTTCTGCTAGGTTTCTTGCTCTAGGTGAAATTTTAATATCTGCTACATCTAAAGGTGCAACTTCCACCTGTGTTTGAGCTGTGGCCTGGGTTTCTGCTACTTGAGAAGCGCTATCTACAGCTGACGCTGTTTTTTCTTCCACAGCTTGCTCTTCGGATCCTCCACCTTCACTTTGATTAGGATTAAATTCTTGTGTACTTTCGCCTTCCTGACCAATTACACAAACATTCAATAGTACAGGAACATCGTCGTCTTCTTCGAAAAAAATGTCTAGAAGAATACCATCCTCTGGTGATTCTTCTTCAAAGCTAGCCTTATCGGTTTCGTAGGAGAAAAGTATGTCCCCCTTGGAAACCTGATCGCCTTTATTCTTATGCCATTTGGAAATGATACAACTTTCTACCGATTGGCCCTGTTTGGGCATAATAACCGGTGTTGCCATAGAATCCCTCCTTATTGGAGGGCTGACAGAGTCGTCAGCCCCTACATAGTTAATATATCATAAATTCCAGCGATAGGCTCAAATTTCTATAGCCTGCCGCCTAGAGTTTATATCTAACTTCAAGTATCTAAATCGGTTTTGAATTAGCCAAGAGATACTTCTCTGCCTCTGCACTCCACAGGCCGTTGTTTTTCTCTACGATATCAGCTAAATTAGCAAAGAGTGGGTCGGTCTTTCCCTTTTCACGAAAATCATTAATTGCTACCATATCCATCTCTATATTGGTATAAACTAGCTTTTTACCTCCTGGAATATTAGGTAAGTTCAAGGTGGTTTCAGGAGCGCTGTCCAAGCCACCAACATGGGTAATCATAGCGATTGGGTTTATCAGACCTTTGCCCATCATGTCAAGAGCGATTTTTAAGTCTTCAGTGTTTCCGCCACTGGTGCCTACAATATGATGATTACTGTAATGAACATCATAGAAATTAAAGTTTGCAGAGAAGCTTTGGTCAGTAGGGCCTGCAAAGAAATTCATACATGCATCATAGCCCATTATCTGATTTCCCATTTCTACAACGGGTTTGACTGGAGCAAAAACAAATACATCGTCATAACCCTTTCCATCAGTTAGACCCATCATATAATCAACGCCTTTATCGGGAGTTGAAGTATTAACATATATCAGTTCTACTCCATTTTTCGCTGCATCTTCAACGGTATAAATGGAAGCGGCTCGTGCAAGCCTTTGCTCATTAATATCAGTTACAACTAAAAGCTTAGGCTTTCTTTCATTGTGAAGAGCATAATCAATAGCTCCAAGTCCCATAGGGCCCACACCTGCTAGGATAGCCATGTTTCCACCTGGTTTAACTCCCATCTCATGTTCGTAGCTACCTGGTTTTACATGATGATAGTTTGCTCTAAATGCACCAATTATAGTGGACATGGGCTCAGCTAGCGAACCATAAAAATAGGAGTCCCCTTCGTATGGTAATAGTGCTCCTTCTTCCATTATAACATTAGGAATTATAACATGAGTAGCTCCACCACCTATATAGTTGAATGAATACCCTGGAGCTGCATAAGGATTATCCTTATGCGCGATGGCAGGCTGAACGGAAAATTTCTGTCCCTCTTCAAATTGCCCTTCCCATTTCTTACCTACCTTTAGAATTTTACCACAAAATTCATGCCCAAGAATTATGGGATTCTTATCCACATCATTTGGAACCCTTTTGTGGTCGGAACCTTGAATTGCTGCTTTATAAGAAGACATACAGATACTATCGGACACGATTTGAGCTAGAATTTCATCTTCCTGCATTTCGGGAAGCTCAAACTCTTCTAAGCGTATATCGTTTTTTCCATACAATCTAATTGCTTTTGTTTTCAAAAAAATCACCCTTTTCTTATAATTTCAATCAATTTATTAATAAACCAAGCATTAATTACCAAACCTAGTATTACTCATTACTATTTTACCATAAGCAAAAAGGGAAATCAACACATTCCAACACAAAAATAAATTATATGGACACAAAACAACAAATATACTATAATGAATAAGGCATCATTCCTAATGCCAGTATATTTTAAGGAGGAAATTATAATGCTTCAAAGGTTAAAAGGACAAACAGCAATTATTACCGGTGGTGCTCAAGGTTTAGGAGAGGCGCTGGCTCAAAGATTAGATCAAGAAGGCTGTAATGTAGTAGTAGCAGACATCAACTTGGAATCAGCTGAAAAGGTTGCAGCATCGTTAAAAAATGGAGCTGCATTTCAAGTAGACGTTTCAAATGAGCAGCAGGTAGAAGACATGGTGGATTTCACAGTTGAAAGGTTTGGCACTTTGGATTTAGTAGTTTCCAATGCCGCTATTCTAATCGCTAAATCAGTTACCGATTTTACACCCAATGAATGGCGTAAAATGATGGATGTTAATTTAGTAGGTTATTTTTTAGTAGCTAGAGCAGCCTCTAGAGTTATGATACCAAATGGAAAGGGCAACATAATTCAGATCAACAGTAAAACCGGCAAAAAGGGTTCCTATAAGAATTCCGCATATGCCGCTTCAAAATTCGGTGGTATTGGTCTAACTCAGAGTCTTGCTTTGGAATTGGCTGAACATGGTATTCGTGTTAATGCAGTCTGCCCTGGAAACTTGCTAGATTCTCCACTTTGGACCGACAGCCTGTTTAAACAATATGCTAAAAATCAAGGTATTACTGAAGAGGAAGTTCGACAGAAGTACCTAAATCAGGTTCCCCTAAGACGAAGTTGCCAATATGAGGATGTAGCAAACGCTATGGTGTTTCTAGCATCTGAGGAAGCAAGCTACATGACAGGTCAGGCAATAAATGTTACTGGTGGCCAGGAAATGCGCTAACACAATCACTCGTGTCATTCCGAGAGTAACAGAGAATCTATAACGAAGCATTTAAATGCATTATATCCGCAAGTGGTTTTCTGTACAACAATATGAAAAACTAAGATTTAGTGAGAATACAAGAGATAATGAAAGATAATAGAGGGAGGGTACAATGAATAAAGAATCAGCACAGCTAATACAGGATTTAAATCATATAGAAAGAAATGTTCGATTGGAAAGTCTTCGCCAACTAATGATTAAAATTAACGATGGGGAGCTTTCACGACCAGAAACAGGAAATGATGTAAACAACCACATTCATACTTTCTATTCCTTTTCCCCCTACTCCCCAACCAAAGCGGTTTGGATGGCCTATCAATCAGGACTGGCTACGGCAGGGATCATGGATCATGATTCCATCAGTGGGGCTGAGGAGTTCATCGAAGCTGGAAAAATTGCTGGAATCGCTACTACCATCGGCGTCGAATGCAGGGTGGACTTTTCTAAGACTCCACTATCGGGTAGGCGCATTAACAATCCCGATCAGGATTCCATTGCCTATATGACTCTGCATGGGCTGCCTCATACGCAGATTAACACTATAAAGGAATACTTTAAGCCTTATCAGGAATATAGAAATCAACGTAATCGAAAAATGGTAGATGTAATCAATCAACTTACCAAACAAGCAGAGCTTGCATTGGATTTCGATAAGCATGTAGTTGCTTTATCCCAATCGGAAGAGGGAGGCAGCATCACTGAACGTCATATTTTATATGCTCTGTCCCTTAGACTTATTGAGCTATTTGGAAAAGGCGATACATTGCTGTCTTATCTTAGTGAGCAATTGGGGCTGAATATAAATGATAAAGTTCGTGGCTTACTTAATGATATAGACAATCCTCATTATGAATATGACTTGTTGGGCTTGCTTAAAGGAGAAATGGTAGCATCCTTTTATATTGATGCAACTGATGAGTGCCCTGATGTTCGAGATGTAATCGAATTGTCAAAAAAGGTTGGAGCCATCTGTGCATATGCATACTTGGGAGATGTAGGCAATTCTGTTACAGGTGACAAGAAAGCTCAGAAATTTGAAGACGATTACCTGGAGGAACTGTTTGAAGTTCTGAAAGAGCTTAAGTTCCAAGCGGTTACTTATATGCCTTCTCGAAACACAGCTGCACAACTGGATCGCCTAAGAGCACTATGCGAGGATCATGATTTCTTTCAAGTTAGCGGCGAGGATATTAATTCCTCAAGACAATCTTTTGTTTGCGTTGCTATGAGAGATGAAAAATTCAAGAATTTATTTGATTCTACTTGGGCCTTGGTAGGCCATGAATTGGCTTCCACGGAGGATTTAAGTAAGGGATTGTTTGCCGAGGAAACTATTGAACGATATCCGAATTTGGAAGAACGGGTGCAGGCCTACAAAGAGATTGGTTTAGATAAAAAAGGCAGGTGAAAATGTGTTTGGAATAGAGCGAAGGAACCACCTTTTATCTCTTCTACAGGAAAAAAAGAGCATTACCGTACAAGAAGCTGCTGTTATCTTCGAAGTAGCTGAGGAGACTATACGTCGAGATTTCCGAGCAATGGAAGGACAGGCTTTGATTGTTCGAACCCATGGTGGTGCGATTCTAGCAGACGATATCAACCTAGAGCATTCACTTGAAATACGAGAGGGTATAAACATAAAGGGCAAGGACATTATGGGTCGTCGAGCTGCTGAGCTAGTTAACGATAGAGACACTTTGTTTCTAGATGCAAGCACCTCTTCACTATATGTAGCAAAGCATTTGAAGGATAAAAAGGGTTTAACTGTAATAACCAATGCAGAGCTAATTATTCTGGAATTGGCTAAATTCGATGACATTACCTTGATTTCCACTGGAGGCTATGTAAGAAAAAAGAGCCTGTCTTGTGTAGGACAGGCTACTGAAAATGCAATTAGCAGTTATCATGCTGATAAGGTGTTTTTCTCTTGTAAGGGTTTCTCTCCACGCTTGGGAGCAACAGATTCCAATGAGCAGGAATCCAGCCTTCGAAAATTGATGATCAAGCACTCTGGAGAAGCTATTTTTCTATGCGACCATACAAAGTTCGATAA
>JAAZEK010000046.1 GCA_012512335.1 Clostridiales bacterium
CTTTATCTCCATGACTCGCAAATCCTCTCCCATCTTGAACCCAGAAGCAAAACATTTTACTTCCAATATACAGACTGGGATTTTGCACTAGCTCAACACCTTCTTGAATACAGATTGTATCGGAAGTGGTGTATCTATCGTTAGGGTTTATGCTCTTATAATTTAATCGATACTCAGAACCAATTTCTTCTACCCATACTAAATGCAGAACGCCGGAACTGTCTGTTTGTCCGTTGAATTCACAGAATGAACCAGACTTTTGAAAGAGAGTCGAAGGTTTTGACCAAGTATTATTGTTGGCATCAAAATATACATAATAGCAGCGGGACTGATTTTGGATTCTTCTTGTATAAACACAGAATATATTACTTTTATCATCACTACGTATTAGCTGTGGAGTAACTACTTGATCTGTAAGGAAATTTAGTAAAACATCACTAGTCCACTTTCCGTCTTTAAGATATGAATGAACTAAGGATTCTTGTGCTCTTTTCAGAGAGTTTTCAATATAATAGAATAGATGGATATGGTAATGGGTGGATATAACATCTAGAAAGGAAATATTTTCAAATCTAGAAGAAATAGGAAATAACAAACGTTGATACCATTGGTCTTCCTTCCACTCATAATATATAAGTTGTTTTGATGTATTGTAAGCTAGTAGGTAAATGCTATCATTCCTGTCAATTGTAACACTGAATTGTCTAACTGTTCGATTGTCAACAGGAACAGATTTGCTCCAGTTATCATCTAGCTTCCAACTATATTCTATAAGCTGCTGACTATTCAAGGTAAAATACCATTGCTTACCCAGAGACTCCTCCAACAAGTAAGAATTACTGGTACGACTCATTTTACTTCACTCCTTACATCCTCGATTCAATACAAACATATGAAAAAAATAGATAAAATATCACATTGGCAGACACAATCAAGGTATAAAGTACATATCATGCTAATGAGAACAAAGTTCTCTTAACTATTTCATTAGGAAAAGGGGGTTTATTGATGTCTTTTTATTCCTATAAAAATGAAGGTAATCCTCGTTGTCCGGGAAGAATTGGATTTGACGGATTGAGAAAGATACACGAGAAGGTCTGCGTTCAGGTCAATAAGGTTTATGATTCCTGCTTGCAGCAAGAAACCTTAAGCGATGTAAGGATCGTGTTAACTGAAGTATGTAAAAGCCGCACCAATTTTGTTCCTCCATTTACTTTTGTAAGCTGCCGAAGCACCACAACTAGAGGTAAACTGGTAGGCACCCGAATTGACCGTCTTCCTGACCGCGAAAACTTTGCTAGAGTCAGAACCAAGGTGGAAATACCAATTGAGGTTATTTTCGAAGATTGCGAAGGTCGACAGGGCACAGGATTAGCTGTCATAACCATCGCCAAGGATGTAGTTCTTTACGTACCCGATGAATCAGTAATTCCTTTCCAACTGGAGAGTATTGTAAATGCTGTTTGTGTATCTGGAAGATTTATTCCAGGGGAAAATTTTCGTTTTGATGTTGATGTTTGTATCACCATCATCCTAAAGATTGTTGCCAAGGTAGAATTGTTAATTCCTGCTTTTGGTTTCTGCGAAATCCCTCCCTGCGAAGAGTTCGCAGAGTCGGTTTGCGATGATATCTTTAGCCTGCCTCTGTTTCCCCCACAGCTTGAAGATATTCTTGATAGAAGAAAAGGTGGAGCCAGAGCTCTGGAAGAGGGATCCAACGAGGAATAGGAACAACCAAGAAAAAGACTTCAGCACTGCTGAGGTCTTTTTTAAAAGCTCTTGCAAACTAAAATTTGTTGTGTTACAATACTTATTGTTCGTTAAGGATATTTTTTCTTATTTGAGAAAACTAGCAGGCCGAAGTGGTGGAATGGCAGACGCGCTGGATTCAAAATCCAGTGTAGGCAACTACGTGTGGGTTCAAGTCCCACCTTCGGCACCAAGAACTCCGTAGTCAGTGGACAAAGCTGATTGCGGAGTTGTTTTTTTAAAATGATATAAAATCAGGTCTCATTAGAACTAATGAAGCACTGTTTTATATCTTCATGTGAGTTAGTTAATAGACACGTCAGAATATATATAGCATAAATTAAATATACGGATATACTTTGAACTAAAATCTTTCCCGCTCTTGTATAAGCTAATATTTAATATAAGGAGGACAACGAATGAGTTCATTAAAAAAGGTCACCTTCTTTTTACTATGCTTGTGTTTGGTATTCAACTTAACTAGTATTACTTTTGCTACTGAAGTAATTGATACACGCACACTTGCTACGATAAACAAACCTGGAGTAGTGCTGGTACAAACCTTATGGGCGGCTGATGTTACATGGTATGAATTCTCATTTGACAGCAGCTTTGAAGAGGATTTGGTAGCTGTCATAGAAGACTGGGTTCTAAACGAGGTTATTCCTAATACAGAGGAAGCTATGTATGCAGCCATGGTACAGCTTATGGTAGAAAACATGGAGTATTACGCATTTACAACCGGAAACGTTCAGACCGAAAAGACCAGCACTGCTGCCGTAGGTACTGGTTTTATTGTAACCCCTGATGGATATTTAATTACAAATGCACATGTGGTTCATACAAACGAAGAGGAGCTTTATATGCAATTTGCCATGTCAGTCCTAGAAGAGGCTGCCATATCAGGTGCGGATGAGTTTACTGCTGAAATGCGACGCTCTGGTTATCAAATGTCACAGGAGGAATGGGATGGCATTGCCACATCATTTTACAATTTGATGGCTCAAAGTATTGAAATCAACAATCTTCAAACCAGTTATAGTTGCTTTATGGGGAATGTTACACCAGGCAGTGATGTTTCTGCTAAAGGGATAAGCTTGGATCTACGTAAAATGGGTGAACCGATTCCTGGGAAGGATGTTGCCATACTAAAGATGGATAAAACCAATTTACCAACTGTATCCCTTGGTGACGATACACAGCTGCGCACTGGTGATAAGGTTTATGCAATGGGTTATCCAGCAGTTGCGACTTTGTCAGAAGCACTAAATGTCGCCCAGGCGATTCAAGAACCAACGCTTACACAGGGAATTATCAGTGCAAAGAAAGAAATGGCAGGTGGGTGGAGCATACTTCAAACAGATGCTGCTATTCACGGTGGAAACTCGGGAGGACCTTTATTCAATGATGCGGGTGAAGTTATTGGAATCAATACTTTTGGTATGATCGACACCAGTAGCGGTTCCTCTGTTGCAGGCATGAACTTTGCTATTCCAATCAGCGTAGCTAGACAATTTATGAATGAGATTAATATAACACCAACTGAAAGTAATTTTACGAAGCAGTTCAAGGAAGCTCATGTGTTATTCGGTAGCGAAAAATATAGTGATGCATTACAAATTCTACGAAACCTCAATGAAACCAATCCAGGTTATCCTGTATTAGTGGATTTGTTAGCTGAAAGTAGCTCAAAGGCAGGCTCTCAGCCCGATAAAGCAACTGAAGCCCCCAGTTTAAGTCCAACACCTAGTATAGAAGTTGCAAAACCTGTATTATCCGATAACAGCAATAAAAATAATGAAAATCAGAGTATGTTTATAATGGCCATTATAGTAGGCGGCATATTAGTTGTTTTAGCTCTGGTGTTAATTATTATACTGCTTACACGCAATAAAAAGAAAGCCAGTCAGCCACAATATGATTATCATCAAGGGTCACCTGGTTATCAGCAAGGACAGCAACAGTATCAGCAGCAAACACAACATGGGTACCAGCAAACACAGCAGGGTTATCGGCAAGAACAGGAACAGTATCGGCAAACTGCAGATACACAAAGGACGGGTGGGTTTTGTTCACAATGTGGTGCAACACTTCCTCCCAGTACCAAATTTTGCGCTGAATGCGGAACCAAACAAGCATAAGAATGTATGTATTCTCTTCAAAAGAATGATCTTCTTTAAACACTAGGAGGGTAATTGTCAATGAAAAAAGGCTATTGTTCTATTATCGCTTTATTGCTTAGTTGCTTGCTTATTTTTACAGGGTGCAAGGATAGTATAATAAAGCTTACTGAAAAAATTAAAGAGATAAAGGGAACAGACACCATAGCCTCCGTAGGTTTACGTCCTGTGCCTGTGGGATTAGGGCTAAATGCGGTGCCTACTGACCGTTACCCTACAGGTTTTAAGACAAAATACCCATTAGAGCAAGGGAACTGGTCAATGGAAAAGCCGTTGTTTGATCCCCTTGGAAGCGAGGACCAATATAATGAAGTGACTTATGACTATGGAAAAGGTGAAATATTCTATATAAACGAAAGCTACCGCCTGACAAAACATAATGCTGGTGGTGAGCA
>JAAZEK010000472.1 GCA_012512335.1 Clostridiales bacterium
CATCCGACCAGCCACTAATCTGATCATCCATAGACCGTATTACATTCACATCTTTCAATACTAAACCTTTTAACTTTAGCTTCTTTCGGATAGCTGTTTGAATTTTCTCTACTATTCCTTCTTCAGTATCAATCAGGGGATCGTCTATACGGAAGTAAAATATTCCTCCAGGTCTAGCTTTCCCTTGGGTTTTTCTCTGTTCTAGCTCTAACAAGGCTTCTAAATAAACCAGTAGCTGCAGCTTCAATCCAAACCATGCATCGGACAAATCAAAGCTTTCTGCACCAGATTTATAGTCAATTACATTTATGTATAGATTCTCATCAGCTTGATAGATGTCAGCACGATCAATACGACCTTCCAACAGCATGCGTTCTCCATCTGCTAACTGTATTTCAATGGCAGGATAAGTACCCTTCAAGCCAAAACTAATTTCATTCCCAATAGGCTCGAAACGGCTTCGCTTCATATGGTCTGTCAATAGCCATACTGCTCGTTTACTTATACGTTTCAAACGCTGAGACAGGTATTGATATCGGTGAGTGCTCAGCAAAATACCATGGTTATGCTCTGGCAAAATTTTATCCATGATTTCATCTATAATGGCTCCACTTTTCTCATCTTCCAAACTTGTCCAGTCTAGATTCTCGTCGGCTACCCGTGCTGTAAAGCCTTCAATGGAAAGATGAAACAACTCACCTAAGTCTGGAGCTGCTACTGTATATTCCTTTCTTTCACGAGGTCTTAGTCCATATCGGATGAAATGAGCGTAAGGACATTTCACATATTGCTCTAGTCGAGATACACTGGCACGTAGAGGCAGCGAATAGAGTGCAACAGCTTTTTGTCTACCTAAAGACCCTTCCTGATTTTGGTGGAATAACCCTTTCAAAAGAGCTTCCATATAGAAGTGCCAAGGAGGGCTTTTCAGTTGACTTTGTTGACTATACCAATCGTATACCAACCACCACAGCAGGTAATCTTCCTTCCCATCAGCACTGTTTCGCATATGGCTTGCCATATATTTGTAAGTACTTTCAGGTGTTGCAACCATTGCCTCCTGATCTTGCTCGTCAATTAACAAGTCACTTGAAACAGTTAACTTGGGAAACAGCTTTTTCAAACGATCTACTAAAATAGAAGGCCTTAAAGCCTTGCCTTCCGAATCAGATAGGGCATGACTTACCCAAAGATACTCCGAAGGCTTGCTAAAGGCTGTATAAATACCGAACTTTTCATCAGCAGCCACTAGCTCCGTGTATCCGCCTAAATCCATACCTTCAATGTGTAACAGGTCCCGCTCATCTGCTGCAAGTAGCCCCTCATCTTGATGCCCTGCTGGTAGGATACCGTCATTACAACCAACCACAAATAAGGCTTTTACATCCTGACTCTTAGAGCGTTGGATACTTCCCACCAACACCTGATCAAGGGTGGTGGGGATAATACCTACCTCCAAAGATGCAAAGCCAGCTTCCAAAATACCATAACACTCATCCAGTGAAACTTTTTGGTCTCCTAAAATCTCTGCCAATTGATCAAAGGTATCAAGTAGAATGTTCCATATCTGGGTGTTTTCGTCCACCTGCTCCCATTGACCTTCTTCCCTAAGCTCTTCAATCCAGTCCTCAATTTGTTGCTGAAGGTGAATATCCTCCAGATAAAAATATAGGGAGCTAATCATTTCCTTGATGTTGACACTGTCTTTTAACTCTTTCTCTAACTTCAAGAATGAGGTTATGAACTGCTCGCGGTAAGAATTCAAGTCGGTCAATGGATAATTGTCCTCTCCTAACAGGAAGGGTTCTTTCCACCGCTTTCCTTTGATTCCGAATTCCAGACAGTAGTTTTCCAGTATCTCTATTTGATCTCTACCCAAGCCACAAAATCCAGTTTTCAGCAACCTGAATACATCCTCATATCGATAAGCACGATCCACAACCCGCAAGCTGGTTAGTACTAGGTTCACTATTGGGTTTTGAATAACAGGTTTTTTTTCATCTAAGAAG
>JAAZEK010000473.1 GCA_012512335.1 Clostridiales bacterium
AAGCCTTCTCTTGCCCCACTCGTCCACATTTTCTATCTGGCCACCCTCTTGCTGAATAAGGTTGCTAAACCTTTCTATCAACGCTTTGATGCCCTCTTCCTCGACAGTAGGACGGATAATATAAATGGATTCGTATTTATTCATGGCAAATTCACCTCCTTTTGGACTATGGCCCTGCATGTCCTGCAGAGCAAGGATGTTACAATAGATGATTATATCACCTTTAGGATTCTCGCGCAAGAGCTAATTTTACATTTTACGGAATGTACGAATGTACAGGATTACAGGATCTTGATCAGCATGGTTCGAGCTTCGTTAAACTCAATAGACACCATCTTTTCCCGCTCCAACCTCTTTAGCATATCGCTGAACTTCCTAAATCCCACCTGACGTTCATCAAAATCAGGGTATTCCTTCTGTAGCTCAGATTTGATTATACTGGGGTTGACCCGATCAAAACCATTCCTTTTTAGCTTATCTAGATGATTTTGCATAACATTCATCCAATTGCTCTTGTTTATTTCTTCAGTTACAACCTTGTTGTCCACCTTCATCTTTACCTTAAGAGAGTTGGTGTCTCCAAACACCTTAATAGAATTGTATTTATTCTCTAAGGTATTTAGCAGCTTCCCGAAAGAGGTATAGCCATAGCTTTTTTCGCTAAAATCCGGTCGTAAACGAAGCAAGGTCTTTTTTAATTCACTGACGAACATGGTCCCCTCAGTGTCAGATTGATCGCTAATGATTTTTCCCAGCACTTCCATCAAGTCTTCCGGTTCGCCAGTAGCATCATCCCCATTGGTCGGTTGTTTCCCAGAATCCGTTGTCACTGTTTCCAAGAAAATAAACTCATTACAGGCTTTAATAAAAATGTTGGAAGCAACTTCCGAACGGGAAATTCCCAGCACATATTTGCCCATAGATTTAAGCTTACCCACCAGAGGGGTATAATCGCTGTCACCTGATACAATGCAAAAACAATCAATGTTTTCATTAGTATAAGCTACATCAAGTGCATCAATGACCAACTGAATATCTAGGTTGTTTTTTTGATTAACACCATAGCGAAGGGACGGCACAACGTTAAAGGTGTTGGATAAAAGGACTTCCTTTAAGGCAGAGAAGGATTCCTGATAGCCATAGACCTTACCTATTAGAATGTCTCCTCTGATCTTCACCTTCTCAATGACCCGATTTAAGGTGATAGCTTTACCACCAGTGTTTTCCAGGTCTATAAATATTGCATAATTCTGTTTTTCCATAAATAACTCCAAACTTTAATTTTACTTTAGATTCTCAGGGTTGAGAGAATCTAATTCCGGCAGAACAAAGATTCCATCTTTGCGGACCAGCACTTCATCAAAATACATTTCTCCACCACCATATTCAGGGGTTTGAATGTTAACCAAATCCCAGTGAACAGCAGATTTGTTGCCGTTGTCACATTCTTCGTAGCAGCTACCTGGCGTAAAGTGGAAAGAGCCTGCTATCTTCTCATCAAAGAGAATATCATTCATAGCTTTTGTGATATAGGGATTTACACCAATAGCAAATTCACCAACATATCTAGCTCCCTCGTCTGTGTCAAACACCTGATTGACTTTTACATTATCATTGGCTTCAGCCTGAACGATCTTCCCATCCTTGAAGGTAAGAGAAACATTCTGATAGGTGAAACCATTGTACTCAGATGAAGTATTATAGGTGATGACACCGTTTACAGAGTTCTTAACTGGTGCAGTAAAGACTTCGCCATCAGGTATGTTCATTTTACCATCACATTTGATGGCTGGCATACCCTTAATGGAAAATGTCAAATCAGTTCCCTTACCAGTGATGCGAACCTTATCAGTACGGTTCATCAGTTCTACCAATGGATCCATAGCTTTAGACATCTTAGAATAATCCAGGTTGCATACATGAAAATAATGGTCTTCAAAGGCCTCAGTGCTCATCCCTGCCAACTGAGCCATTGATGGAGAAGGATATCTCAGGACTACCCATTTAGTTTTAGGAACCCGAATCTTTCCATGAACCTCTTGCCAGAAGTGCTTCATATATAGCTCCATCTTATCAGCAGGAACATCTGACATTTCAGAAGCATTCCGTCCAGATCGTACACCGATGTAGGCATCTGCATCAGACATACGAGCAGCTTCATATTTGGCCATTAGCTCCATTTGCTCCACTGTGCATTCTGTATAAAGAACACGGTTGATCTCATTGTCTTTCAAGGAAACCAAAGGAATAGCCCCTGCTTTATAGGCCTCCCTTATTAGTTCCTTAATTAAAGGTGGCTCTAGTCCAATGTTCTCTATAAAGACCTTTTCTCCTTTTTTCAGTTCACAGGAATAATTGATTAGATTATGTGCCAGCGTTTTAATTCTTGGGTCCGTCATAACATGTCCTCCCTTGCTTTGTTACCCTTATTGTTCTGCTCTTATCAGTATATCCCAAATCCAAGAGGATTGTCCATTAATACTTGAAAATTTTGAATTTTAGATCCGCTACGCGTTACTGTTCACTGAAAAGTAAAATAATAAATATATTCCAGTCGCTGTTGCAATCACGAATCATTACAATTTATGAAAATACTTTTTTGTTTTTTAGATTTATTTTCATATTTTTTAATCTTTTTTGTATATTTATTTGGATTTTTAACTTATTTAAGTTATTTTTGCATAAATTATTGAAATATATACCAAATTAGGCTGATTATGTATGATGATAGATTGGAGCTAGAAAACCCAGGAGGTTTATACGGCAGAATAACTATAGATGATTTAGGCAAGACATCTGCTGATACAAGAAATCCCTATACTTATGTTTCTCCTTTGATAGAAGAAGGCAAAATTGAATTGACTATGCCAGAAAAACCAAGGAGCAAATTCCAAAAATACTACTCAAAGTGACCTGCTCCCATAACCGAAAATATTGGTACTATAACTCAGGAGCCCGGTATGAGAATATACTGGGCTCTTCTAATTTATTCGGCTGTAACAGTTTGCTCCTGTACATCTTCCCCTTTACTTACCC
This sequence comes from Clostridiales bacterium, assembly GCA_012512335.1. GTDB lineage: Bacteria > Bacillota > Clostridia > Caldicoprobacterales > DTU083 > UBA5454. Next base: position 3,037 of record JAAZEK010000473.1, read on the forward strand.
ATATGTTCCCAATTACTGAATCAGTAATAAGCTGAACTATATGGTTAAACACAAACAGGATAGGTGCCAAGGTATATGATGAGAAATAATTATTCCAGATTAAAATGGAGGATGTCATGGTTTTTTCTGCGCTACAAAAAACTAGAGCTGGCACGTCCTCTCTCTTTAGCTTCATAAGCCTTGCATAAATGTATCCTATGAAAGCCACCACCATATGAAGAACAAAGGCAAAAACAACTACTAGTAAAACTGTACCATAATTGCCCGCCATTTGAGGAGCTGCTGTAGATGCGCCGATCATAACAAACATCAACACCACCAAATTAGCAGCAGGTTTACGTATCTTATTGATGTATTTCATCTGATTTTTGAATACATACTTTACTATTTGAGCGATAATAATCGGAACTATGACTACCATAACCAAATTAAGTATCATTTCCATTGTGTCAAATGTAATGTTACCTTCCATGGAAAATACACCGTTAAGTATTAAAGGGCTTATAAAAACAGAAAGAAAGTTATTCAGCACTGTTATGATGATTGCAAGAGGTACATTACCACCAGCGGCCATAGTCAGAATAATGGCTGAGGAAACCGTACTTGCCTGGGTGGATAATATCATAATTCCTACAAACATATCTTCATTTCCCGGGAATAGTAGCTTACTAAAAAAGTAAGCTAAGATAGGAAATATGATAAAGGTAATAACAGATGAAAATGCTATGGTTTTATATTCTTTTAAGCTACTTTTAATGTTTTCAAAAGAAAGAGCTAGACCAGACACAAACATTGCCAGGAAGGTTAGAACAGAGCTCATACCAATTTCCTTTACAAACTGGCCAGGCTGGGGAAAAATTATCGATAATACCAAAATGCATATTATGATAAAGGTAAATGTATATTTCGAGGCGGGTTTATTGGATTTCAACTAATATCATCAACTTTCTTTTGTAATCTGTAGACATGCAGATATAATACCATACATCTCGTATACATATCAATTTAAAATAATAAAGTAATTTAGCAATATTAGAAAAATGGCCCTCTAAGTCTACAATAGAGAGCCAAGCTATATTCCTATAATCTTTTAGGCTAATCCCTTTATATCCTGAGGTTGATTCAGCAACCATTCCGTTCTATACTCCTCCAGAATACTGCTGATCAATTCATTCATTGGTATCACCTTTTCTGCACGATGGGCATTTTCCCCAGCAAAGGCAAAACCGTGCTTCATCAAACCTTTTCTTGCATTCATCAATGCAAGTGCGATGCAATAGGGGCTTTCCGTTCCTTTGCATGTGGTGATACAGTGATAAGGACAGCCAAACGGATGCTTTTTCCCCTCACTCACATCCCGTACAAACTGGTTTTCAATGGCTCTACCAGGCATTCCCACAGGACTTTGTATGATCCGTATATCTTCTTTTTTACTATTTATATAGGCATTTTTAAACTCCTCCGAGGCATCGCACTCTTCTGTTGTTACAAAGCGAGTTGCCATCTGTACACCAGAGGCACCTAACTCCATGATTTTATAAATATCTTCTCCTGTATAAATTCCTCCTGCCGCTATGACAGGAATCTTCTTCTGATGTGTCTCTTCGATAGGACGAATGGCTGCCAGCACATCTTTCAGCAGATTTTCCAATGAAAAACGCTTATCTTCCAGCTGTTCCAATTTGAACCCAAGGTGCCCACCGGCTTTAGGTCCTTCCACTACAAAGGCATCTGGTACATATTGAAACTTGTCAATCCACTTTTTTGCAATTAGTGCTGCCGCCCTACCAGAGGACACAATGGGTACCAGCTTTGTTTTGTGGGACTCTTCCAGGTACTGAGGTAGATTAAGAGGAAGCCCTGCTCCTGCAAATATTATATCAATTTTCTCTTTCAAGGATGTCTTTACCATATCTGAAAAATTGGATAAAGCCACCATAATATTGACACCGATGATGCCTTTGGTCATTTGTCTTGCTTTTTGAATCTCATTACTAAGTGCCCTGATGTTAGCTTCTAAATAGTTTTTTGACAGGTCCGGTTCCAGCATACCAGCACAAGCGGTGGAAATAACCCCAATACCACCATGGTTAGCAACGGCAGACGCTAGACCTGCCATGGAAATCCCTACACCCATGCCACCTTGAATGATGGGTAATTTGGCAATCAGATTACCAATTTTTAGACTTTTTATCATGTCAATGCTCATTTATACCTCCAAGTTTGCACTAGCTTATTCAACCAGCGCCAATTAGATTTTTGTCAATTGCTACTATTATACCACGCCATGCAATAATTAGCATTAGTTTTTATGACCAGATACTATAACCAGCCAACATTGTGAAACAAGATAAGAACTCTTGATTTCTTTGCATATTTCAAGTAGACTTTTTGTAGGTAAAAAGACGCTAATATACACAATTTTGGAGGGGCTGATATTTTGGATAACAAAACAAATGACTTTGCACAATGTACAGTAGAAGGATATTTAGAACGTATAGCTTATGAAGGACCTTTGGACAACAGCTACAAAACCCTTGCTGCCTTGCAGGAGGCTCATTTGAAGGCAGTGCCTTATGAAAATTTGGATATCAGATATGGTGTACCTCTTTCCCTAGAAATACCAGACCTTTATCATAAGATTGTTATCCAAGGACGTGGAGGCTATTGTTTTGAATCAAATGCTTTATTTCGCTGGCTTCTATTGGAGTTAGGCTTTCCTGTAACAAGCTATATGGCTAGATTCCTAAGAGACGAGGTAGGTATTCCCATGCGCAGACATCAAGTTCTGAAGGTGGAAACAGAAGATGGGGCTTCCTACATATGTGACGTAGGTGTGGGTGGAAATATTCCAACCTGGCCATATCCCTTGATATTGGATAAGGTTTACCACCAGGATAATGGCTCATATCGTCTACAAAAGGACGACTTCTTAGGCTGGGTGCTGGAAGAAATCCGACAAGACCAGTGGTCACAGCTATATTCCTTTACTGAAGAAGTTCAGATCCCCATAGATTTTATCATGCCAAGCTTCTATTGCGAGTATTCCCCAGATTCGCCTTTTACACAACGCACCATGGTATCCCTTCGTACACCAGAAGGCCGTGTTACCGTAGCAGATGAGGAATTTCGGATTTTCACCAAAGAAGGTGTTGAAACCTTTGTTCCTGAAAGCGAAGAGGAATTTCGTATTGCTCTTGAGAAATATTTTGGAATTGTGCTGGACATATAGGCACAGCCATTGTTACAGTTCACACCAAAATAATAAATCATATGGAAGAAGCCTTTGCAGGAACGATTATCAATCTTAGCGAA
>JAAZEK010000474.1 GCA_012512335.1 Clostridiales bacterium
CTTTGATTTCTAAGGAAGCTATGGTAGAATAATGTTACAAGCTTACTAAGCTCTTATTATACTACAATAATTAAAGAAGATTGGTGGGATATTAAATGAGCAAAATTCTATATTACATCGGTACCTATACATCTGAAACCAGTAAAGGAATCTATGGTACTTACCTGGATTCAAAGACAAAAGAATTTTCCCAGCCCGAGCTTTTTGCAGAATTACCTTCTCCTACATATATGGTAACTAACAAAGAGGGCACGATTTTATATTCTGTTTCTGAAACCCTCGATAGAAGCCGGGGTAAGGTTACCGCCTACTCAATTGAGTCTTCAACTGGCAAACTGAGCAAAATAAATGAAGCTTATGCGCCAGGATTAGGTTTATGTCATATATCTATAGACCCGACCGAGAGATTTTTGTTTGCAGCTTCCTATCCTGATGCTACAGTTCAAGTTTATCCTATACTTGGAGATGGTAGTGTTGGCGAAGTCATTTGTGTTAAGGGGCATGTTGGTAAAGGAGTTAACAAGGCGAGACAAGACAAAGCTCACGCTCACCATGTTTGCCTGACACCAGATGAAAAATACCTATGTGCATGTGACCTTGGCATAGATAAAGTAATGGTTTACCAGTTTGATAGTAATTCAGGGCAATTAGAACTAGATGAAGATAAAAGCTTGAAGCTACCTGATGGTTGTGGTCCAAGGCATATGATATTTCATAGCAATGGACAAATAGCATATGTGTTATCGGAATTATCCTCACAGGTTTTCGTATTGTCTTATAATGCCGAAGAAGGTTTTACTATTCTACAGACTTTAAATGCATTAGAGCAGCTTAATATAGCCTCCGATGCAGCAGCTATTCGCATAAGCTCTGATGGCAGATTCTTATATACATCCAATCGTGGAGAGGATAGTATAGCGCTTTTCCATATTAATGAAGATAGCGGTTTATTGGAACGGCTATCCAATACGAGCTCTGGAGGCCAACATCCTAGAGATTTTATACTGACAGACTCTCTTTTGTTATGTGCAAACCGAGATTCTGATAATATCGTGGTGTACAAAGTTTCTGAAGTAGATGGAGCAATAGAACCTATCCGGGAAGTTACTGGAGTATCTAAACCGGTGAATATTTTGGAGTACCGGTTTAAGTAATGCAACAATATTGTCATCCAGAACGATTGTGAAGGATCTTTGAGAAAGCTAATATAATAAACCCTAACTTATATAATTTTTGCAGCTAAATAAACAGCAGAAATAATGATAAATAATTATTTAAATCCAAGGAGGATATTATGAAGAAAGAAACATTAGAAAGTGTAAAGGCAGTATATACTATCGAGTCAGAATGCATCCAGGAAATGGAGAAATATTTTGACGAAGAACCCTTTGCAAAAGCAGTAGAAGCACTAGCAAAAGCAGAGAGAATAGGAACATGCGGAAGCGGTCATTCTGGTATTATGTGTCAACACTTAGCACACTTACTATGTTGTATCGAACGGCCTGCAAGGTTTATTTCACCTGCGGAAGCGGTTCATGGAGCTACTGGATTTTTGCAGGAAGGTGATGTTATGGTTTTTGCATCCCGTGGTGGCAAAACCAAAGAATTGCTTCCAATTATCGATATATGCAAGGCTAAAGGCATAACTATTATAACTGTAACAGAAAACTTGGAATCTCCTTTAGCAGAAAGTGCTGATATCGTCTTAAAGCAGTATGTAAATAGAGAAACTGATAAGTACAATGCTCAGGGAACAACATCCTCTACATCGTTAATTGTTATATTTCACACCTTGCAGACAGCATTAATCGAGGAAACCGATTATCAAAGCGAGCAATTTGCATTGATTCATCCCGGTGGGGCAGTTGGTGAGCGATTAAATAAGAAATAAGGATTAGCGTGTAGCGTGTCATTCAGGCAATGAAGAATCTAATTCTAACGAATAAGGGGTTTAACATGGATTTAGACTACCAAATCAAATTAGATGTTGTACAATCAGGATTCACTCCAACTCATTGTTGGGTTCATCCAAAAGCTGGTGCGGTTCCAGGTAATCCTCCAGCGGTTGTTATGACCATGCAAAAACTTTTATTAAGTGGGTCAGATATTTTCGACCCACTTCAAACTATGCGCACCTTTGATAAGGGAAAAACTTGGGATGGACCAAGAGCTCATCCAGCCTTCGATATGCGCGAAGAGTCGGATGGTTCCAGAGTAGGTGTTTGTGATTTCACTCCCGCATGGCATGCTAGCAGCCAAAAATTATTAGGTATAGGGCATACGGTTCGTTATGTTGGGAATGAAATTAAGCCATTTAGAACAAGAGAAACAGCCTATTCCGTTTATGACTTAGAAAGGGATACATGGTCACCATGGGCTGTTGTACAGATGCCTGATGATGACAAGTTTTCAAATGCAGGAGCTGGATGCTCTCAAAGATTTGATTTAGAGAATGGCGATATACTGGTGCCTATAAACTTTATGGAAAGTAAAACAAATAATCCTAGAAGCTTTACTGTTATGCGTTGCTCGTTTGATGGTAAGAGTTTAAAATACATAGAGCATGGTTCAGAGCATAAGCTAAACAAAAACAGGGGATATTTAGAGCCTTCTTTAACCCGATATAAGGATTATTTTTACCTAACATTGCGTGCAGATGAATACGCATATGTATGCAAAAGTAAAGACGGACTTCATTTCGATGAGCCCCAGTTATGGAGATGGGACGATGGTATTATACTGCCTACCTATAATACACAACAGCATTGGGTAACCCATAGTGAAGGACTATATTTGGTATATACCAGAATAGCAGAAAATAATCACCACATCTTTAGACATAGAGCACCTTTATACATGGCACAAGTAGATCCTGAGGATTTAACTGTAATAAAAGATACAGAACAGATTTTGGTTCCTGAACGAGGGGCGCGACTAGGAAATTTTCAGGTGGTAAATGTAACGCCAAATGAAACATGGATTACTGTTAGTGAATGGATGCAGCCTATTGGGTGTGAAAAATATGGTAGTGATAATAGTATTTTTGTATCACATATAATGTGGAATAAACCTAATAAGTATTATCTCGCTAGTTTCAAATGATACAAAAGTGCAATTTGGAAGATAAGGAGAGATTCAGTTTGATTAAGGAGCTTATTATAAAGAACAGATCATATAGAAGGTTTTACCAGGATGTTGAGATCAGCACTGAAGTGTTGGAGCATTTGGTTGACTTAGCACGATTATCTGCTTCTGGTGCTAATATGCAGCCACTAAAATATTATTTATCCAACAAACCAGAAAGCAATGAAGTGGTTTTTAAACACTTAAAGTGGGCTGCTTATTTAAAGGAGTGGGACGGACCTGAGGAAGGGGAAAAGCCATCAGCGTATATAGTGGTCTTATGTGATCAGAATATTAGAAAAAATGTTTCATGTGATCATGGCATTGTTAGCCAGAGTATTCTTTTAGGGGCTTGTGAGAAAGAGTATGGTGGCTGTATATTTGGCTCAATAAATAGAGAAGGATTAAGAAGTGATCTTAATATACCTGAGAGATATGATATTTTGTTAGTTATAGCACTCGGCAAACCAAAAGAAAAGGTTGTTTTAGATGAGATAGAAGCTGATGGAGATATCAAATACTGGAGAGATGATAAAGGAATTCATCATGTTCCTAAAAGAAAGCTTAAGGATATTATTCTCGATAGTATCTCGTAAGTTCGGGGAATTAAGGAGGTTTTCATGTTCATGTTAAATGAAAAAGAAATAAATGAACTGTTAGAAATGCTAACACTTGATGATATGATTGGACAGATGCTCTGCTATTATTATTCTAAAAAGTACTCAGAAGATGAGGTTGAAGAAATTGTTAAGAGAACTAAAGCAGGTTCATTTTTCATATCAAATTTGGAACCTGAAAGAATAAAGAAATGTACTGAATACATGAATAAGCACACAAAAATCCCCGGTCTGATTGCTGCAGATATCGAATGCGGTCCTGGTCATATTATGGAAGGTGAAGAAAAGCTTACAAATCCAATGTCTTGGGGAGCATGTGATGATCCTGATTTGGTGGAGAAGGGACATATCGCTACTGCTGAAAGATGCAGGCAGCTTGGTGTCCACTGGTCATTCTCACCTATAGTTGATATTAACTATAATAGTGACAATCCTGTTACAAATGTGAGGGCAATATCTGATGTTCCAGAACAAGTTGCAAAGATAGGTGTAGCGGCTATTAGAGGCCTTCAGAAAAATGGCATGATTGCAGCAGGTTGCAAGCATTTCCCAGGTGATGGAGTAGATGATAGAAATCAGCATTTTTGCACCACGGTCAACACATTTTCCAAGGAAAAATGGATGGATACATTTGGATATGTATACAAAGAGATGTTTAAAGCAGGGGTTGCATCTGTAATGGTTGCACATATTGCGCTTCCTGCATATGATGAGAAGCTTAATGACTGGCTGGGATATCCACCGGCAAGTTTGAGCTATAATCTACAAACAAAACTCTTAAAAGGTGAACTTGGATTTGAAGGATGCATAGTTTCTGATGCTCTTTCAATGGTTGGCGCATGTGCAGTAGTACCACACGATAGGCTGGCAGTTGAGTATGTAAAGGCTGGAGGAGATATTTTACTGTTTCCTCTTCCTGAATATTTTGACCAGATAAAAGATGCAGTATTGTCTGGAGAAATCCCAATGGAAAGAATTAAGGATGCTGCAAGAAGGATACTTCATCTTAAAAATAAAGCAAGATTATTCGATGATCAAAATGAAATATTGAATGAAATTACCCATGCTGGGGAAGTTCCACTTTATGCAGATAAGATAGCTGAAAAATCAATCAATATTGTCAGAGATCATGATAATGTTTTACCGTTAAAGCTTAAAAAAGGCGATAAAATTTTGTTGCTTAATATCAAAAAGGATAAGGAACGAACTAATACCCATTATGTAACTGAGCTGGATGTACTTGAAGAAGAACTTAAAAATAGGGGATTTCATGTTGTGTCATACACAAATGCGACTCGTGAGGATTTTCAAGATGATCTGTATAACAGTCAGGCGGTACTAATCAATTGTAAATTAAGCAGTCAGGATTATGCAGGTGGGTCACTTAGAATTGGATGGGATCATATTTTGCCATTCTGGAGGGGTGAGGTATTAAAGCATCCTAAAATGGTATTTACCTCATTTGGTGATCCTTACAAAATTTACGATTTTCCATATTTAAAGACTTATGTAAATGCATTCTCATCCAGCACAGCAACACAAAGAGCATTTGTAAAAGCTTTATTAGGGGAGATACCTTTTCAAGGCAAGAGCCCTGTTAGCTTGGAAGGTTTTTTTAAGTCTGATGTATAAGAATCATAGATTACCCGTAGAAAGTACTATATCAAGACCTGTCGCCCTTAGGTTCAGATGATAGTGAGCGGGAACTTAGTCATATTATTACCGATAACAAGACCTGTCGCCTAAGCAAATTATAAAGCTAAGGCAGACAGGTCTTGTTTAATTTTATAAGAAAACTTCCTTACCTGTTCTTGATGATTCATAGATTGCTAGTATTAAATCAACCGCTTTTCTGGCAGATTCGCCTGTAATCATGGGATCTCTGTCTTCTATGACTGCTGATATCATATCTTCAATAAGTGCA
>JAAZEK010000047.1 GCA_012512335.1 Clostridiales bacterium
GTGATAAGGATATCTTATCCAAGACACAGATTTTAATAGCACGCAGCTAATGAAGTAAATTTACCTTAATAACAAGCTAAATAACTTGAAATAGCATTAGTATAGTCACTACAACAAAGGATAACAAAAAAATACGGGACGTCATATTGATATAGATGACATCCCGTATCGTACTTTCACATAATTTCAAATATCCATCTTACTTACCTAGTACCTTTAATGCTTTCTCAACAACATTTTCTACAGTAAAGCCAAATTCCTTAAAGAGAATATCAGCCGGTGCAGATGCGCCAAAATCGTCTCTGGATATAACTTCTCCATCAAGGCCAACATATTTGTGCCAACCAAAGGAAGTAAGTGCTTCTACTGCTAATCTAGCTCTTACAGTCTTGGGCAGAACATTTTCTTTATATTCATCAGACTGTTCTTCGAAAATTTCCCAAGATGGCATGCTTACGACTCGTGCGTCAATCCCCTGCTCTTTTAGCTGTTTCTTCGCTTCTACAATCAGCTGAACTTCAGAACCAGTAGCCATTAGAATCATATCGGGTGTTTCTTTCTCAGAATCGGATAGGATATAAGCACCTTTTAGTGCATTAGGACCTGCTCCATCTAGCAATGGAAGATTTTGTCTTGTAAGTACAAGCGCAGTTGGGCTGTCTGTTCTAGTCAATGCTGAGAGATATGCTGCAGCAGTTTCTCTGGAATCAGCAGGACGAATAACAGTAAAGTTAGGTATGCTTCTAAGAGCAGCCAGATGCTCGATAGGCTGGTGAGTTGGTCCGTCTTCGCCAACACCAATGCTATCATGAGTTAATACATAGAGTACTGGCTGTTTCATTAAAGCAGACAAACGCATAGCACCCTTCATATAATCACTAAACACAAAGAAAGTAGCAACATACGGTCTTAGGCCTCCGTGTACACTCATACCATTGCCTATAGCTGCCATTGCATGCTCGCGCACTCCAAAGTGCAGGTTAGAACCGGAATAATCATCTGCTGAAAAGCTTCCCTTACCCTTCATTTCGGTTTTATTCGAAGGAGCTAGGTCTGCAGATCCGCCAATCAAGTTAGGCAAGTATTTTGTTAGTCTATTTAACACGTCACCAGAAGATGAACGGGTAGCTGTAGCACCTTCAAATTGCCAGTATGATTCCTCATTTAAAAGGTCAACTTGCAGTTCAGGATTATTCCATTCTTCCCATTCTGCTGCTAGCTCAGGATATTCCTTCTTATAGGACTGCCATAATGTATCCCATTTTTCCTGAGCTTGCTTTCCTTCCTCCATTAAGCCTTTCATATGCTCTCTAACTTCTTGTGGTACATGGAAGTCTTCATCTGTGTTATATTTCAAAAATTCCTTTGCAGCCAACAGATTGTCTGCTCCTAGAGGCTCGCCGTGTGCAGAAGCCTTGCCTTGCTTTGCAGGAGAACCATAACCAATTTCAGTAATTATTTCAATCAATGTAGGTTTCCCAGTCTCTTTTTTAGCTTCTGCTAATGCAGCTTCAATGGCATCAATATCATTTCCATCTTCTACCTTAAGAACCTGCCAGTTGTATGCTTCAAAACGCTTTCCTACATTTTCAGTAAAGGCAAGATCTGTGCTACCTTCAATGGTAATGGAGTTTGAATCATATAACAGAATTAGCTTGCCTAGCTTCAAACTGCCAGCCAGGGAAGCGGCTTCACTGGAGATACCTTCCATCATGCAGCCATCACCACAGAGTGCATATGTATAATGGTCTACTATTTCATGACCTGGTTTGTTGAATTTAGCTGCTAAATGTCTTTCAGCCATAGCCATACCTACTGCATTGGAAATTCCCTGTCCTAAAGGCCCGGTAGTAACTTCTACACCAGCTGTATGTCCATATTCAGGATGGCCAGGCGTTTTACTATCCCATTGTCTGAAATTCATTAAATCATCCACGCTCAAACCATAACCAAATAGGTGAAGCAAGGAATATATTAACATAGATCCATGACCTGCAGAGAGAATGAAACGATCTCTATCCACCCAATTAGGGTCAGCAGGGTTGTGCTTCATAGCCTTTGCCCACAGGGTTTATGCCATAGGTGCCGCCCCCATTGGCAGACCAGGATGGCCTGATTTTGCTTTTTCTACGCCTTCTGCAGACAGAATGCGTATGGAATTAATAGTTAATTGATCAACTTTACTCATCCATTTATCCTCCTGTAACTCAATTTATTTCTTTGACATATTTTACTTGATTATACTATTTCCTATCCTTATTTACAAGGTCACGGTCAGAATTGGCAAACATCAGCTAGCTCTTCTAACATTCCCAAATCCCATAACAGTCGACTTACACTATATTTGTCACGAATATCTTTGGTGGCCATTAATGCCTTCCTAACATCCTCCTTGGTAAATCCTAGTGCACTTGGATCCACAGGTGCTTCCAAGCTTGTCAGAAGATTAACTACCTCATCAGTAGTAGGAAGTTCTTCGTCGATGATATTCAAAATTTCCTGCCATTTCGCTAAGATTATATCCAGTCTTTCCCTGTGCTTATCTTTATCGTATTTACCTTCTTTCTTTTCAAGAAGTATTAAGTTCTCCGCACTAGTACCTAGGAACTCTCGCATAAAATCATTATGTTTCTCATGGTCGAACTGTTCAGCATACTTTAAGGCTTTTGCTTTGTTTGGCTTAATCCCTACAACTTGACTATAAATCTTTAATGCCAAAACTGTGCCTATACCAACCTGAATGCCATGAAGGTCACTATTGGTTTGAAACTCCAAGGATCGCATGTCCCAAATATGTGAGAAATAATGCTCTATACCAGATGCAGGACGTGAAATGCCAGCAAACCCCATGGCAACCCCAGACAAGATTAGCCCTTCAATGACATTTTCTACTGCTTGGGAATCCCCGCTCTCCATAGCTTCTATTGATTCAATACACCTTTTTAAAGAGCGTCGAACCAGAGATGCTACTTCCTCACAATAATATTCTCCGTTAATGAGATTGGAAATCCTCCATTCACATATGCTAACATACTTAGCCAGCATATCTCCTAGTCCTGCCTGAAGCATTTTTTTAGGCGCTTGACAAACAATATCTAAATCTGCCAGTATGGCAACAGGACAGGCACTTTGCAGTGTAATTTTTACTCCGTTGGATATCATGGATGAAGTATTGGATGCAAAGCCGTCCATGGATGGCGCAGTACCTACGATTATAAATGGCAGATCAGTAACCATAGCTATAATTTTGCTGATATCATTTATTGTACCCGAGCCGACTGCAACAATAAAATCACAGCTTTTGTCAAAGTTCATAGTAGCTTGACCTACAGCGAACTCATCAGGTTCCAGGTGCTCCTGAGGATAAATATAGCTACTAAAATCTATACCCTGCTCTTTTAATAAAGACTCTACTTTTTCTCCAGCAGCTTGATAGGTATTTCGATCTGCTATAAGAAAAGGTTTTCTGCCACCGTATTTGCGAACCAGTTCAGGAAGCTGTCTAAGAGCACCATGCCCTACGGATACTTCTTTTACATCTGTAAGGGGATGTTTCCCACATTTGCAGGAAAAACCTCCCTCCCTAAACAACGAATTCATAGGCAATTGTGAAAAACTAGTTTCTTGACACATAATAATTCGCCTCCGTTAAAGTACCTTACCCTTATTTACCTTTTCAGTTTACTTCTCTTTGTCCTGCAAATATTCTTCCAAGGCTTTGGCAAGTTGGTCAGGACAGGATGTAGTGCCTTGGCATTCTATTCCTTTAAGCTTTTTAATAACATCCATTACTTTCATACCCTCTACCAAACGGCTGATACCTTCCAGGTTTCCATCGCAACCGCTAGTGAATTGTACAGAATGTAATATATCATCTTTTACTTCGAAAACTATATTACTGGAGCAAACTCCATTTGTTTCATATGTTTCCATCCCAATAATCCCCCTGTAAATGCTTGTTTTTCTTCTATCGTATATATGATTCTACCGCAAAAACTCCAATCAGTAAACCGAACTTTTGTTCTTTGAAAATTTCATAAAA
>JAAZEK010000475.1 GCA_012512335.1 Clostridiales bacterium
AAATTGCTTTTGAAGTTATTGGTAATGATGTAACTGTCACAATGGCAGCAGAAGCTGGGCAACTGGAGCTAAATGCCTTTGAACCTATAGCATTTTATAATCTCATTAACTCACTTGAAATGTTGACTAAAGGGATTAGAACATTTGTGGACAACTGCATTGTAGATATTACTGCTAATCGTCAACGTTGCGAGGACTTACTAAATAGTAGTGCTTCACTAGCAACAGCACTCTGTCCTCATATAGGTTATAAAAAATCCTGTGAAATTGCAAAGGAAGCAATGAACACAGGATTAAGCGTAAAAGATATTGCGAAATCTGAAGGTATTTTAGATGATTTATTATTGGATCAAATTTTAGATGTGGGCTGTCTGGTGTAAAGAACTTTATTGTCTCAAAATAGATAAAACAAGGACCCTTAATCGTTCTTTTGAACTTTAAGGGTCCTTGTACTTTTGAATATTATGATTCGTTTAAAAAGCCTCTAAGAAACGATTCGAGCTAACCTAGTTGCAGTATTTGATAAGCCACAATACCTGATAGCTCATGTTCCTTACTTCCCTGACACTCCCCAAGAAAACTGAGCTGTTGCCCCAATTCCAAGATGAAACATTGTTGGATGATAGTTATACCAAGCTGTTGTTATAACCCCTTCTACTCCAGCTTCCATTGTTCTTTCGCATATGGTTCTTATGTTTGGGATAAACCTCCAGTAGTTAGGTAGAGTATGATAGTTATCTCCATTACCTAAGGATGTTGGACCCCCAATCACCTTGAAGCCCTTATCTCTGTAAAACTCAAGATATGGAAAACCCTTTATTCTTTTCGGAAATTGCTCACCTAGGTACGGTCCATACAGGTCCATAAAGCTCTTACTCAGGCTTTCCTCTAATGGCACACCAGTAGCAAAATTGCTCATGATAGTCCTATCTAAATCATTCAGCTCGTCATTCCATTCATCATTCCATCTAGAATCATGAGTAGTTACAGGCTCACCTTTTCTATCATATCTTGCTATAAAATATGGACTTGCCTTACTCACTGTCCAATAATCCCAATAGAGTATGGTGATTCGTTTATCGAGGTGCTCTACAGCTTCTGGATGAGCGCAGACCATATCGTCCCATACAATTGGGGTTAAACCTTTAGCACAAACCCATTCACTTATGGAATTTATATAGTCTATATATAGCTTACTTATTCCTTGTTTTTCCACTTTTTCTTTACAGTCCGGGCATTGCCCCAAGCTCCTAGCTTCATCCCCACCAATATGAATATACTTTATATCAGGATGAGCTTCAATCATATCATCAAGCAAACCCTTAACTGTTTCAAAGGCATCTGTATTAAGCGGACATATTTGACTAAGAGACGTATTGTTTTCCCTGATTGTCTCATAATGCTCGTGATGAAGCATATAATCCAGATGACCTATAGTTTGCTGAAGTGGTATCACTGTCATACCGAGCTCTCTTGCAGACTCTGTTAATCTCTTAATATCTCCTCTTTTTAAAGTGGTATTAACCCTGATTCGTTCATGTTCGTCATATGGGAAACGGTTTCCATACTCTAGCAGTACAGTGTTAAGCTTCATATCTGCAGCTGTTTTCAAAGCATACAAAGCTTCTTCTATCCCCATCTGCCTGAAGCTATCGAAGTTTATATGGAATCCTCGCATTTTAAGTAATGGCTTGTCCTCTATAATCCCCGTAGGCATCTTCCCATCTGGTGATAACTGCCACAATGTCTTTAA
>JAAZEK010000476.1 GCA_012512335.1 Clostridiales bacterium
CGACAGGATGTCGCACCCTTATTTTTGATTCTTTATTTAATTATTCTTTCTGCGTCTCTGCTTTTATACAGTATCCTTCTGACTTCCATCACATCATCTATAACTACATAATAAACAGTAAAATTATCAACGTAAATCCGGTAATAGGGAGTCATCCTTTTTCTGGCTGATTGGAATGGTTCAAATGATAATGGATACTTCAATCTCTCCAATATTGCATTCTCAATCTTGTCCATTAATTGACTTGCACTATTCGGGTTATGAAGCTTATACACTATATAATCTACGATTTCATTGAGATCTTTTTCATACTTTTGAATATATCTTAACTTATAACTTTTTTCCTGCATCGATTCTTGCCCTCACTCTTGAAAAGACTTCATCGTGTGAATATCTTATATCAGATGAATTCGCCTCCTTATCAGCCTCATCGAGTTTAAATTCTACGTCATCTGTTAATTCTGCATACTTTTCAAGACTCAATACTACTACAGATCCATAACCATTCTTGGTTAGGTAGACTGGCTTTCCTTCTTTTACAACAATCTCTTCTATTTCTGGAAACTTATTTCTTAAATCTGAAACCGGTCTGATTTGAATCATAAATTGCCCCTCCTTTGATTTTCGTTATCATTATTATATCATAGTTTTATCACGTAAATCAATAAGAAGAAAAGAAAAAGCGTTAATATAAGATAACTGATACTCCAGAGCCTTATTTCCTGATGTGCCTCTGCCATTCCACCTTGTGTAATCTCTTTTTCGATGTAAAACTAATATACGTGATATAGATTTAGATATAATCCATAACCTCATAATCATTCGTCTAACGCATCTGCTACATCTTGGACATAAGCTCTCAGTCCATACCTTTATTTATTAGCATTTGGATCTAGTGCCTCATCCGTGCTAAAGTCATACTCTACTGTAATATAAGAATCCATCAACTTTCGTAGCTCATTTGCTTCTATAGTAACTTCTGGAATAAATTTATCACTTTTAACATATGAAATCATCCTCTGCAACAGGTATTTTGATGCTGGGTCCGTCTCTGTGAGGTTTAATGTGCATACAAGTAATTTACCCTTTCCGACACCTAGCTCAAAGAGGCTTGCTTGTTTTCTAATCATTTTAAATGAGCTTACAACCTCTATAATAGGCGTGAAAGGAATTTCTAAATCATTAAATAATACAGCCTCTCCGCCCTCCATCATGTTGTAGAACTGCCAGTCGCAAAAACCTTCATGGGGAAAATCATTCATAATAGGGTGATCTTCAATCACTGTTGCAAGATTACCCTGAACACGCCCTGTTATAGCTAGCTGGAAGCTTGTAGGTAATGACGGAAATGGTTTGCTCCCTATGAGTATTCCTCGACCACCATTCGCAAGGAAACCTATAGCATCCTCATTAAGCTCTGATATGAGTCTTATATCACACTTACTTTCATTATCAGTCACTAAAGCATCCTTGAAAAGACTCCTATACTTATTCTTAATATCTTTATCCACTGATACAATAGTGTCTATGGTGTTTGTTTCAGGAAATGACCAGAAATCCCAGCTGTTATTAATTTCATATTCTCCCCCAGATAAGTGAGCATATAGGGTTAATTTTTTAGGAGTATTAAGCTTAGGAGCTATAAAAGATACCGTTGTTAATTTTTCAATTTTACCGTTTAGTATATTACTTACTGCTACTTTACTTCTCTGATAAACACAATTATTGCTGTCAGCTATATACCAATAAACCTCTCCCACCTTAAGGGCCTCTTTGCCAAATAAGGATGCATATAAATCTAAATTAATGCTGTCACCTGATGTTATATTCCGTTCATTTGAATGATCCAATAACAGTAAACTTTCTCCATTATATTGTAATACATCAGAAGCAGATTCACCTGGTTTTAACTCATAGAACTCATTCATGACACCACATGGATAACCACATCTATGCCAGTGATAATCTATAGCACCTAATAAGTCATATCCTGCATTGTATTCACACTTTCTTGCCATTTCAACTGTATGCTTACGCAATGCCTTCATCCATTTACATGAATTCTTATAGTATAAAGATGCTCTTGATAACAAACCTTCTTTTTCTAAGTTCCTTCTAGCAGAAGCAAATATCTCTGCTCCTATGCGTGTTCCTTTGTAGCGGTGTTCCAGGTCAAGATTTAGGTAATTCCCATGAATCGTAATTTCATGGGACAGACACGGTCTTTGATAAATCTTCAGCCGCTCATTGAGAAGTCTCCAATCTCCTTGTGCCGAAGTGTAGCTAAGTAATCCTAATGGGTATTGTCCGAACACATCAGAAAACTCTCTCACCTTGTCCAAGCGTTCTGGGTTATGAGGGAAAGGATGTTCAACGTTATTTTCCTTTACTCCAGATCTATTAAGATAATATTCGATTCCACGCATAGCCTCTTGTGGATTAAAGAGAGCATCTGGTACAATTGAATGACATAAATCAGCCATCTCTCTAAGCTGATCAATCTTTTTTTCATCCAACAATTCTTCATTTCCACAACAATAGATAACTACACTTGGATGCTTGCGACATGTGTAGAGTATATCCAACCATTCCCGCTTCTCAAATCCTAAGGGCGCTTCAACTTGAATCATCATTCCAATTTCATCAGCTGCCTGCATATATTCCTCAGATGGTACCCATGTATGAAATCTAAGCCAGTTAAAGCCTAGTTCTTTTAGTTTTTTTATGTTTTCCCTATAGGTTTTTATGTCCCTAGGTGGTGTACATGTCAAAGGGAAGTAAGCATGCTCAGTTGCTCCCCTTAAAAACACAGGATATCCGTTTAGGCGTAGAGAAGTTCCTTCACGCTCCAATAAACGAAGTCCAAAACTTTGGGTATGTACATCTATAATTCCTTTATTCTGTCTTAAGATTAATTCCATCTTATATAGCTTAGGATATCTATCAGACCAAGCTTCCATACCAGATGTATCTGTTATCCATTCCATAGGCTTTTGAGTTACTGGAATTGAGCCTTGGTATACAGCAAAATCCGTATCTGAGTCTCTAATAAGCCAATCTAAAACCATTTCATCCATATCTTTGGTCGAACCATCTAACTCAACTTGGCATTTTAATTTCTGCATGTCGCCTACTGGGTATATGTAGCAGTCCTTAATCCTCGCCACACCAGCCATCTTTATACTGACCGATCTATATATTCCAGCGCTGAAGCCTTTAAAGCCACGAATAACACATCCCAATCTATCGGTACGTGTATTAGCAACAGCTATCATAATTTCATTTTGTGCTCCATACTTTAAGTGTTTAGCTATAGGAACTTCAAATGGCGTCGAATGTCCGAGATGATACTTAACAAGTGAGCCATTTATCCACACCCATGCTTCTAAAACGACTCCTCCTATGTATAGGGTGATTTCTCTTTCTTTCCACTCAGAAGGTACTTCTATTGTTTTTCGATACCAGCCTACTCCTAGTAGAAAAGGAAGAGATGCATCTGGAGGCATTTCGTCACCCATGGGAAAATCTATGTGTCTGAACTCCGGATTGAATTTTGCAGTAGAGCCCCAAAATGTGGCACTTTGCATCCTGTCTAAATTATCATCCCAGTATCCAGGCACTGGCATTCTCACTGTAAATTCTGTAGATTTTGGTCTTATAGGATCATCATAGTCACTTATACCTTGTGTGTATGTAAAATTCCATTCCCCATCCAAAGATATCGTAGTTGGTACTTTGGTACTATCTTCATTTGACATAAACATATTATTCTTTCCTTTCTATCATCCTAGTTCGATATTGTCTTATTATTGTTCTCTAAGATCCAATATAGTTTTTATTACAATCGCAATAACAGGCCCTAGGACAAGCCCCCAAGGCCCAAAGATAATACTAGCAATTATTGTTGCTAAGAATGTATACAAGGGTTTGACACCTATGCTCTTTCCATTGATTACAGGTTCTAATATCTGTCTTCCAATGAAGATTATTAAATACAAAATCAGTAGTGGAACTGCAAGATCTGATTTTCTCATAATCAATAAAACTACTGCCCAGGGTATCATAATTATTCCACTGCCAATCAGTGGAATTAAGTCTACCAGTGCAATTGCAAATGCAATAAGTCCCCAGTATGAGATATCAAGAATAGCAAATCCTATACAAAGAATTATGAATGTTAAAAGAGATAAAAGTAATTGAGTACGAATGACACTGCCCACACCTTTAAATGTGGCGGTCAGTACTTTTCCTATATTATCTAGGTAGCAATCAAGTTTTTTCACCTGCTAAGCCCCCCAATGATGAAGCAGTTTATAAGCTAGAATAACAATACTAGTCTATATCTACTCCATTTTCTTTCAATACTTCTTGAATAGCCTTCACATCCAAATCCCTGGGTAGAACATTTTCCTTAACCGCTAAAGCTGAAGCAATGCCAGCAGCCTGCCCCATATTAGCACAGATGGGCATAACTCTATAGTTTGAGTGAGCCATATGCGTACCTGAAATATTCCTTCCAGCCAGTAGAAGATTATCAATGTTTATCGGCACCAAGCATCTATAGGGAATGGTATATCCTTGAGGCTGTTTAAAATGCTTTTGAACACCAGTTTCATCCAATCCACTGCCTGAGATATTGTGCACATCAAAATTAAAGTGGGCTTTTGTAACGATCCAATCATCAAATATCCTGGCCTGTAAAATGTCTTCCTCTGTCAAGGTATATTCACCCTTAAAATGTCGTGTTTCTCTGACGCCGATAATCGATGCTGAGCTAATTGGATAGCAATTCTCATATCCTGGAACAAATTCTCTTAAGAATTTAACTATTGGTTTAATCTGTCTTCTTGTAGCTATAGTAGCTTTCGTTAGATCTTCCGACTTTGTCCCATCAACCTCTATCACATTGGTCATGTTACAGGTAACCACTCCAGGTATGTTAGATGGGTAAAGCAAAACGTGCCCAGCTGGATGAGGAATGTTCTGCTTGCCAAGATCCTGTATATATCCCTTCTCAATTTTAATGTTATCTTCAAAGCTTCCGGGGAAAACAGCTATCTCCATATCAACGCCTGCAACTTTAAACATTAGGGTCATAGGCTGCATTTTACCGTCTATTCCTCTCCCTTTAACAAAGGGCACTCCGGCTTTTGCGGCAATATCGCCATCTCCAGTGCAGTCAATAATTACCTTCGCAAGAATTACTTCTCTGCCAGATTTGCTTTCAATAATAACCCCTTTTACTGCATTGTCCTCTACTATGACATCTGAAGCAAAAGTATAGAGTTGCAGTTTCACCCCTGCCTCATCCAGCATCTCTAGCATTATGGTCTTTAGTTCTTCTGGATTTATTAATTTCTTGGTGGGGCCAGTACAACGTTCTAGGATTTCTTCATAGAATCCGCCCTTGGTGTTGCCTGTCCAATGGCTCATCAATCCCGTTGTAGCTACGCCACCTACATCACCAGCTTGCTCAAC
>JAAZEK010000477.1 GCA_012512335.1 Clostridiales bacterium
CGTGCCACACGATAATTTAAAGTAGGATGTAGTTTCCTTATCTTCTCTATAACAGCTTCAGAACAAGGATCAACCTCTTCTACTTCTGCTGGTTTTATCCCAGCTCTTGCCATAGATCTACGTTCAAAATCCAATTGATACTTCTGTCCACAGACTTCATAGCCGTAATGCATATAACGCTGTCTATTTCCCCAGAGCACTGACAAAGGTAGTTTCCTATCTTCCATAATTTGTATAGAATGCTCCATAAGACTAGACATATAACCCTTACCTCTAGTCCTGGGATCCACTCCCACTGCACCAATTCCACCTGTAGTTATAGTAGAAGGTCCGACTACAAGCTCCAAAGGATATATACCAACATGGCCTACTATTTTGTCCTCACTTTTTAAAATCAATGAGCTATCCTCTGCCTCAACCCTAAGTCTAGGCGAACTTCTTACAAAAAAGCCCCGACCATGACCATAAGCTCGCTCTAAAAAACGCATCAAATCCTGGTACTCATCTGTTTTTAAAAATCTCATCTCTTCACTCATAGCTATACCTTCTTCTCATCTATTTTCACGAAAGATTATTCAAGTCATTAATGTCTATAACCTTATTTTTTCCAACCAGTCCAACAAGTGCATATACCTTCGCTATTGGATCATAATAATATTCTTTTATCAACCTGAAATTTTCTATTTCAGATGCATTTCTAACGTGACTCCTCGCACCAGTACAATGATAAGGTTCTCCTTCACCCAGCTGTATATAGTTTTCATCAATAAAACTAATATCCAGACCATCATCAATATATTTCGTCACCTTCGCTTCAAGCTCTGCAATATCAACATTAGGTTTTTCAACAAATTCCAATACAAAACCATGCTTTACATCACCATGGATTTGGGGATGAGTAAATCCATATTCAGACTCTAATATCTTACATGTTAAGTCTTCTGCAGTATGAGCCATTTTCCTGTAACAAATGGATTTAAATACAATATCAACAACATCCTTAGGCTGTGGTCCATAAATATTCGGTCGAGTAACAATAACCTCTTCCCCAATTCCAATAAGTACCTCAGCATTCATTCCTAAAAATGGATAGATTAAATCAAAATGTTCTATGACTACTCTTTTGTCTTGAGCTATTGCTTGTTTTATAGCATCTGCAAGCTCATGCATTTGAGTAAACGCTGATTCAAAACGAATATCGACATGATAGGTATAACTCCTGAAAAACCCTCGATCTAAGCTATTTAGTAATGGGAGGGGCCTGACATTAACTCCATTATCATCACTAGTTAGCTCTAAACCAGGGAACATGCCCTTGATAAGTAGGGATTTACCCGCTCCGGCATCTCCTATAAACCCTATAAGCTTATCTAAAGGGCTTAAATACCTTTGCGAAAGCTGATAGCCCAAGCTGATTAGCCTGTTCCTACCTCTTGGTGCAAAATAAACTGCGTGGGATAATGAATCCTGTGGCAAAATCACTGCCATGTAACAATTCACCTCTAAGTCAAATTATATTTCTATATATATTAAGCTAAATTTCAAATTCCAATCCTAACAAGGGCGCATGCTGTTGTGCTCCGTAAACGTCGGTCTCTCCCAATTCCCCTGAAGCTATTGGTCTTTCGATTGTAGCTTTAATTGCTTTTGCCGGCTTAAACTCAATTACGTTTATCACTTTATCTTGAGGAATATTATATAACTGTGCTATTAATTCTTTCCCAATAAGTTGTTTATCACAAAAAAGTTGGAAGATCTCCCAATCTCGAAGAATGATATCAAAAGTTAACTCATAAGGGCCTGAATTCTTGCTTCTTATTACTTCAGCTACATCTATTAATTTAATCTTCATAATCAGCACTCCCTCCCACAGTCACTATCTCCATTGGGAACAATTCCCTCGGA
>JAAZEK010000478.1 GCA_012512335.1 Clostridiales bacterium
AAATGGAAAGTATTATTATTTCAATGAAGGCAAGTTTGGAGAGCTGGTTTGTAAAATATGTAGACCCTGCATTTGATGGAACCCATGAACCCGTAACTGGCACCGGACAATTGGCTATGGCTGGTCCCGCAGGTAAGGGGAAACGATCCTTCATGGGTGATTTTACTGTGGCATTTACAAGAGATGAAAGGAATGATATTTAAATGGAAAAAAGGTTGCGAGAAGATCTTGATATTGGTGCTCATCAGAAAGTAATCACCCACCCGGAAGTAGGAATTGAAACATTTGAAAGAAAATTAAGTTCAACCATGACACCAGACGGTGTAGTTTGGGCAGCTGTGGGCCGAGAAAAATCTGGAATTGGAGATATATTGTTTTTAACAAATGAAAAATCAAATTCAACTATGAAAAGGATAAGTTTTAAGCAATATGCACCAGTTTCTGGTCAGCCGTCCATATATTCAGGTAACGGAAGTGAATTAAGCACTGTTTGGGTAGAAAAGGATGCTAATACTTGGAGGATATCCCATATCAATGCAAATCACCTTGATAAAGATCAGAAACCAACATACATATTTGAAAGCGAAAATTTATGTATGCAACCTACTATTACAAGGGATGATTCTTCAACCTGGGCTGCATGGAGTACTTGGGACCCTACTGATAGTCAATTAAAGATAATGGTTTCAAATAACAAGGATGATGGCAGCTGGGCGAGCCCTATAGTCTTTGCTGGGGGTGAAAATTCTTTCAGACCAGTGATTGCTTCCAATGGTAAAGAAATATTTATCTCATGGGATTCAATAGATGGTAAGGAATATAAGATTGAGTATCGGATTATCAATCAGAACAAAGAAGTTCTTAAAGAAGGCAGAATTGGCAGAGAGGATGAAAGATGGCTTACCCCTGCAGTTACTACAGGTAATGATGGAAGCTTTTATATGTCCTTTATTATTGTAAAAGATGTTATTGATAAAAGCCTTGGAATTATTGATCATCAGGTTGCCGCAGGTTTTGCAGTAATAAAAAACGGTGAACTTAAATATCTGCCAGATACGAAAATAGATGACAGTGTTATTGCAGCTGATTTGAGAGAAGGGCTGCTTGCCAAGGTTACATATTATGGTTATCATGGTTTAAGACGAAATATGCACCCAGTAGTTACTCATACAGGGGAAATATGGCTGGCTTGGGAGGTTATGTTTGAACCTGGTTTTGAGAAAGATGAAGAATTAAGTAAGTATAAGCTGAAAAGCAATGCTGTCTGTGGAAGTCTTATTGGAAAGAAATTAAATGGCTCCAACTGGGGAGATACACTCATCATTCATAACGGTGGCTCAAATTATACAGTTCCATCTAAAATATATAGTGACAACATACCTGTTATTTACTTTGATCAAGTTACAGATAACTTAAACCCTGAATTTAAATTACTGTTTTCCAATCCGGATAACGCTATACGCCTTAATAGACCAGTTAAAAATAGATGGGATAGATGGAGTAAGCTAGACTCTTGCGATATTGAGTACGAAAGATATCATACCAAAGGTGACAATGAAGAACTTAAACTATTCTGGGCTGACACCCATGTGCATTCAGTATATAGTCCTGATGCAGAAGGTGAGCCGGATGAGTTGATTTCTTTTGCCAAAAACATTTCAGGAATTGATGTAATGGCAATGGTTGATAATGATTTTTATCCCTATTTCAGTCTTACTGGGCTTAAATGGAGTATACACCAGGAGCTGGCCAGGATATTTACCCAGGTTGGAAAATTCGTGGTTTTCCCAGGTTATGAGTATACGTACCATGATGAAAAACTGATAAATGGCATGAATCATAGATATGTACTATATCCTGGTACGGATGGAAAGGCTTTCAGACGTATTGATCAGGGAAGCGATACAATAGAAGGGCTTATGGAGAAAATCAAGGATACAGATGCTCTTGCTTTTGCACATCATACAGCATGGAAGCTTACCGGGCATCCTTATGATTCAAACGTGGAAATATGCTCATCATGGCGCGTATGTAAGGAAGAATCGGATTTTGTAGATATGAGGCTAAAGGAAGGGGAGCGTTTCAGTTTTATTGGTTCAAGTGATACCCATAGAGCGAGTCCTGGTTTTGGTGGAGCGCTTACAGGAATTTATGCAGAGAACCTAACTCCTGAATCGATATTTGAAGCTTATAGGAAGCACAGGACAATTGCAACCCAGGGACAGAGGATTGTTATTGACTTCCGTGTAGATGATTTATTTATAGGCGATGAAGGTGATATCAAGGATGATCCGTATCTAACCCTAAATGTGAAATCAGAAGAACCATTGGAATTTGTAGAAATCATACGAGATGGAGAAGCCATTAAGCATTACGAATGCAAAGGAACTTCACTTGTTGAAGCTTACAAAGATGAGGGATTGAGTAAGGGAGAACACTATTACTACGTTCGTGTTAAGACACAAGGTGAACCTTCCTTTAATGCTCCTGAAGGTATTACAGATACGACAAAGGTCTTTTTCATCGAGGGTAGTAAATATCCTCATAATTTAGCAAGGGCAAAGGGGCCTTTTGCATGGTGCACTCCGATTTGGGTTGTGAAATTATGAAGGGGCACAACTGAGAAATTATTATATAATGTTCCAAAAGACAATAAAATAAGGAGTGAATGTAAATGAATGGCTATAATGTAGTCCTAATCATGACTGATCAACACAGGTTCGATACTTTGGGTTGTTATGGGAACCCTATCATCGAAACACCATATCTTGACATGGTTGCATCGGAAGGTACAACTTTCATGAATGCATACACACCTTCTCCTTCATGTATACCTGCAAGGGCTTGTCTCCTGACAGGAATGGATCCATGGAATACTGGTATTTTGGGAATGGGTGCAGGACAGGGAGGAATGGGAACAGGATTTGAACATACACTGCCCGGGGAGCTGGCTAAGCAGGGCTACCATACACAAGGGGTAGGTAAAATGCATTTTCACCCCCAGAGATCATTGAATGGATTTCATAATATTCTTCTAGACGAGTCGAGTAGAGAACTAGATCCGGAGTTTGTTTCAGATTACAAGCAATGGTTTGACAGAAACAAAACAGGTGATTATGATATTAGTGACCATGGAATAGATTGGAATTCATGGATGGCAAGGCCTTATCATGCTCCAGAGTTTTTGCATCCGACTAATTGGACAGTCAATGAATCCATAAATTTTATTAAGCGTAGAGATCCTTCTGCTCCATTTTTTCTGAAAATGTCTTTTGCAAGACCGCATTCACCATATGATGCATTGCCTTATTATTTTGACATGTATATGAGTAAGGATTACATAGAGCCTTCTATAGGCGAATGGGCAGCTGTGAATGATGTGCCTCTGGATGCTATGCAAATTTATGCTTGGAGAGGGGTAAGAACAGATGAAGAAATAAGGCGTGCCAGAGCAGGATATTATGGTTCCATTACACATATAGACCACCAAATAGGGCGACTGATAATG
Organism: Clostridiales bacterium; assembly: GCA_012512335.1. Classification (GTDB taxonomy): domain Bacteria; phylum Bacillota; class Clostridia; order Caldicoprobacterales; family DTU083; genus UBA5454. The sequence goes on from JAAZEK010000478.1 coordinate 3,509, forward strand.
TTCTTAAGAAGAAGAAACATGCTGGATAATACTATTTTCGTCTTTACTTCAGATCATGGAGATATGTTAGGGGATCATAACCTATGGAGGAAGACTTATGCATATGAAGGTTCTGCACATATCCCTATGATTGTACGTCTTCCAAAAGAAATGGGTCGTCCAGCAGTAAGTAAATCATACGAACCTGTAACTCTTCAAGATGTGATGCCTACTATACTGGATGCAATCGGTGCTGAAATACCTGCTACTGTAGATGGAAAAAGCCTTATTCCTCTTATGTCTGGAGACGCTTCAGGATGGAGGGAGTATGTACACGGCGAGCACAGTACTTGTTACTCAGAAGAGCAGGAAATGCAGTATTTGACTGATGGAAAAATAAAATATATATGGTTTCCTAGAAAGGACAAGGAACAGCTATTCAATTTAGCTAATGATCCATATGAGTTACATGATTTGTCTGAAGATGAATCATATATGGAGGAACTGGGTAAATGGAGGCAGCGTCTTATAGATAAACTCGATCCAAGAGGGCAAGGGTTGACTGATGGAAATAAGCTTGTATGCCAGGCGGGGAAACCACCAATTGTATCGCCTAAATATGCTGCAAGAATGGAAAAAGCAGGATATGATTGGGGGGTTTATAGTCAAATAAAAGCTGGGCAGATAAAAAAACTATAGAAGAAAATGAGCAAAAAACTTTCATTTATACGTATAACAGTTCAATTTAGTATTATTATTGAATTAGAATTAAAAGTGGAGGCATATCAAATGAACATACTAGTAACATTATCGGATAAAGTAAAAGAAACATTTCTTACACCTGAAATTATACAAAGGATTGAGGAAACAGGGAATGTAAGATGGATTAGTGGAAACTATCCTGACTTTACGGAGGAAGCATTAAGAGAACATATAAAAGGAATAGACATCTGCATAACTGGTTGGGGCATACCCAAGTTTAGTGCTAGGGTTTTGGAAAATGCTGATCGTTTAAAGCTTGTTGCACATACGGCGGGCTCCGTTGCGAACTTAGTCTCGGATGAATTGTACGAAAAAGGAGTTCATGTTGTTAGTGCCAATAAGGTGTTTGCTGAATCCGTTGCAGAAAGCGTTATAGCCTATCTACTATCTGCTCTCCGGGATATACCTTACTATGTGAATGATATGAAGCAAGGTGGCTGGAAGTCGGGGGATTATTACAATAGAGGCCTTCTTGACCAATCAATTGGCCTTGTAGGTTTTGGCGAAATTCCAAGGTATCTTGCACCTATGCTGAAACCATTTCGAGTTAAGTTAAAAGCTTTTGATGAATATGTAGATGCCCAAACCATGGCTGAATACGGCGTAGAGAAAGCAGAGCTAGATGAGCTTTTTGCGAGTTGTCCGATTATCTCCGTACATTTACCTAGAACAGACGAAACTTACCATATGATTGGTAAACGATTACTTGAGATGATACAGGATGGTGGAATCCTTATAAACACAGCTCGAGGTAGCGTAATTGATGAAAAGGCCTTGGTTGAAGAACTGAAAAAGAATCGGATTAAGGCTGTACTGGATGTATTTGAGGAAGAGCCGTTATCAGATCAAAGTCCTCTAAGAAGATTGTACAATGCACTACTTATACCTCACATGGCAGGTCCAACTGTAGATAGGAGGAAGTACTCGACTATGGCAGTGCTTGATGATATTGATAATTTTATCAACAACAGGCCACTTGTACACGAGATATCAGCGATACGAGCATCAAGGATGACAAGATAACATATGAGACATAATAATATCGAGAGCATAATAGATAGCAGTAATCTAGCGATTTACTCGAAAAGAGCCTTGTATCGCTTTTCATCATAACCCATGACTTCCATCATGACATCAGCTAAGGTTTTGCCCTGCTCTCGAATTTCATCCATTCGGAAATCGGCTTTAATCAAGCCATACTTTAGAATAATGGCCCTGTCTATAAAGTTTTCTATTTCATTCAGCTGATGGGTGCTGATTAGAATGGTTTCCTCCCCTCGAAGGCTGGAGATCATTAGCTTCAAAAAGTCTTGCCTGGTCAGCATATCTTTTCCTTGAAATGGCTCGTCCATCAGGATGTATTTCGCTCCTTTAGAAAAGCCAGCTGAGGCTTCCAACTTGGATTTTTGGCCGTTGGAAAAGGTTCTGATTTTTTTTTGTGGCTCTAGGTCAAAAAAACGAACCAATTTGTTGTACTTACTCATATCAAACTTCTGAAAGAATTCAGATAGAAATCCTCCGTACTCAAAAGGAGTCATTTCCGGGAACCAACTGCCTTCTTCGCTTATAAATGACAGCTCGTCATACATTTCAACTGGTGATCTGCCTTCTATGAGAACTTGCCCTTCCGTAAGGTCGGTTAAGCCCATGATCGCTTTTAGCAACGTAGTTTTGCCTGAACCGTTTTCACCTAAGATCCCTACAATTTCACCTGGCTGAATGACAGCATTTATCTTAGACACTCCTACAGCTTGCAATCCATAGTGCTTTTTTACATTTATTAATTGAATCATCTCACATTATCTCCCTTCCACTTGGATCCCATAAATCTGGCGGAACTGGTATGGATCATAACCGAAACTGTCTCCACTTCTCATTCTTTCTCTATGGGTAACGTAGTCCTCATCTATGTCGGTTATAAATTCTCCTTTATATAGGAATAG
>JAAZEK010000479.1 GCA_012512335.1 Clostridiales bacterium
TTGTTGTGATTCTTGTGGCATCTGGGAGAGGCGATATAGGCAAGGATTCACCAGCGAACACTTGTCCAGCAAAGGCTATGTCTTGTGGCAGTAACCAATTCAGCAAGTTTTGTATTAATATAGGAAAATCTGCCTTCAATGGAATATTAGAGTCGTGTAAAGAAAAAGAGAACACAGCTATTTTCCTCCCATCCACGTCACCTATCATGAGAAGAGGGTTTCCATCATTATTCTGTAGTAAAATAGTAAAGCCTTCAGGTACATTTAATTTCTTCGCCTTGGCTATTTGATAAGCTTCTGGTTCTACATATTGTAGGAGACTGGAATACTGAGATTGAGCATTTTGTTTGACTCCACTTGGTGGAAGCTCCCCTTCTACTATTAGTCCAATCTCTTCGTGGGAGGAAGGAGAAAACACAAGTATATGACCATCCTCAGGTAACTTATCAGGCAGTGTTGTAGATCCATCATAGATATATAGATGAAAGTCAGCAGTTTCCAAGCTTTCTCCTGGATTGGCTTTTATAAGCTCAATATCATCTCGAAGAGAAATTGCTCGTTCCAAAAAGACGTTACGTTCTGTTATCATGAGAGCTTTTATCTGATAATCCTCATTAATTGTAATTATGCCTGTATTGTCCAGCATTAAGTCATCCTCTTCTGAAATTGATACCTCTATCTCCGAAGCTGAGCCTGGAATATCAGACCAATAAACTGGGACTTCTTCGCCAGCAGACAAGCTTACTTCCTTTACGTTTTGTAACATACCATCTACCTTCAGCTCTAATGTAACATTGCGTTCTTCACCAAAATTGGCAACCCGAGATAAGGCTGTGACATTGTTATCCCTGATATCATAAGCCATATGAGTTATAGCAACATTTTGTCCACTGCCAGATGCTAAATGTAACTGTATATTATCCTGATTTGAAGTGCCTGAAATAACATGATCGCTGTAGACATAGATCTGCCCACCATCCTCGCTTTGATCTTGCAGTAGTGTTTGTGCTAATTGAATTGCACTGTTTAAATCACTTTCTCCATTTGATGCTTCTACCTCATTAGCATATTGTTTTAATACTGCTTTATCACTAGATGGGCCCACTAATACAAAGGGCTGCTGACTAGCTCGTACAATGGTCATAGTGTCTCTTACTTTCATTCTATCAATAAAGTCTATCAAATTATTCCGAGAAACATCCATACGTGAAGGCTTTATATCCGTTGCTTGCATTCGTGCTGAGGTATCAATTACCGCTATATAATGTGTGCCACCTTCTCCACCATAAAAAGCAGGTCGGGCTAGTGACAGGGCAAACAAAATCACAGCTAAAATCTGCAAAATTAGCAATAACCTTGTACGCAAACGTTGCCATGGCCTAGTTGCTTGTAAATCACGAGAAACCTGTTGCCATAGCATAGTACTGGAAACCGTGCGATCCTCGTGCTGTTTTTTTAATATATAGAGTAACACAATGGGGATAATCAATAAAAGTGCCAATAGTCCCCATGGGTTGCGAAATGACAATTTAGTCCCTCCCCACCACTAACGAATCATACCTGCTTGTTGCAATTTCTCAAACACCAACTGGTCCAATGATATATCGCTACTCACCTGTAAGCTAGCTATCTGCAAGCGACTACAGCTTTCTTTGAAATCGTTCATAAAACCGTTTAGTGCTTTCTGATATAAATTTAATGTATGTGGACTTATCTCCACCTCTACAGCTTCCATTGTTTCTGAATCAATTAAGCGTAAA
>JAAZEK010000480.1 GCA_012512335.1 Clostridiales bacterium
TTATGCAGGAGACTTAAATGTGGCACGTTTAGAAATAGACCTTAAGAACCCTAAAACTAATCGTCGCAATGCAGGATTTACAGACGAAGAACGCAGCAAAATAAACAAGGCTCTTGAAAGCGGATATATAGACACTTTTAGATATTTTTATCCTGATCAAACAGAAATATATTCATGGTGGTCATATAGGTTCAAAGCAAGGGACAGAAATGCAGGGTGGAGAATAGACTATTTCATTGCTTCAAACGCATTAGAACAAAGACTTGAAGATGCCAAAATTCATACAAAGATTATGGGTTCAGACCATTGTCCTGTAGAACTTCGTATAAGATAGGAGAGAAAAATGAAAAACATTGGATTTATTGGAATGGGAAATATGGCACAGGATATGGTTTCTGGCTTTATAGCATCTGGCAATGTGGATGGTAAAAGCATGTATGGATTTGCTCCAAACCAAGAAAAGCTGGCTAAAAACTGCAAGAACTTGGGGATAAACCCATGTGCGACTGTAGAAGTGTTGGTAGATACATGTGACACTATCTTCATAGCGTGTAAACCATACCAAATAGATGACATCATAGCTCAACTAGGAGAAAAGCTTGAAAACAAATCCCTGGCGTCCGTTGCAGCTGGTTGGAATTTTAAGCGTTTTAGAGAAGTTTTGCCAGAGAAGGCAAAGATACAATGCACAATGCCAAATTCTCCAGTATCTGTTTCGAAAGGTGTGATTTTGGTAGAGGAAGACCATGACTGGGATCTTGAAGAAAGAAAAGCGCTTTTAAGATTGATGGAAAGCGTAGGCAAGGTAGTTGAACTTCCAGATAGGCTTATGAAGGCAGGAATGGCTATTTCAGGCTGTGGCCCAGCCTTTATGGATATGATAATTGAGGCGTTAGGCGATGCTGCTGTAAAGAACGGAATTCAGCGTAAGCAGGCCTATGAGCTAGTGTGCCAAACCATGATAGGTAGTGCAGAACTTCAACTTCAAACAGGAATTCATCCGGGGCAACTAAAAGATAATGTTTGCTCCCCTGGAGGAACTTCAATTAAAGGCGTGGCAGCGCTAGAAGAAGCCGGTCTAAGATCTGCATTTATTAAGGCAATAGATGCCGTAGTCAAAGAATAGGGCTTAAAGCTAAAAGTTGGAATTAAAAGGACAATAGACAGGTAAGAAAGGGATACAAATAACACAGATGCACATGCAAGAAAGTAAAATAGGAACTTATAGTTGCGACTATAATAAAATAGCAAAATTGTCAGGCATTTTACAGGAGACTCAAGAAGCTGGGCGTATTCAAATGGCCGTAAATAAACCGTCATACGAGGATTTGCAAGAAGCAGGACAGGGTATGATGCTGAGCAGGTTGGACCTTAAAATCTATGATACAATTCATTTTGATGAGCCACTAGTTGTTTCAACATGGGCTTGCGAAAGTTCAAGGGCAACATTTTTAAGACGCTATGTTATAGAAAGAGAAGGCAAGGTAGTAGTTGATGTTTAGAGTCAGTGGGTTTTTGTAGACTTGAACACAAGAAAAGTGCTAAAAGTTGATGAGTTGGATTTTTCTAATTACTACATAGGCGAATATAAGGAACTGTTTGATAGTAAACTTAGAATACCACGCGACACTAATTTTGAAGAAATCAACAAGTATGAAATCTGTTACTCGGATTTAGATTATAATAAGCACATGAATAATACGTATTATGCTGATGTGCTTTGTGACAGAA
>JAAZEK010000481.1 GCA_012512335.1 Clostridiales bacterium
GCCTTATTCACAATGGCCTCACCTAAAGGATGCTCAGAGCCTGCTTCTGCTGAAGCAGATAGGTGCAACAGCTCAGCTTCTGTTATGCCATTCGTTGTTATTATGTCAGTTACAACAGGTTTTCCTTCTGTTAGTGTACCGGTTTTATCAAATATTACAGTTTCAATTTGATGAGCAGTTTCCAAAGCGCCTCCGCTCTTAATTAGCACTCCATGCTCCGCGCCTTTACCTGTACCAACCATGATGGCTGTAGGCGTTGCCAACCCTAAAGCACAAGGGCATGCTATAACCAATACAGAAATAAATATGGTCAATGAGAATACCGTCGACTGTCCTGAAATGTACCAGGCAAGGCCAGCGATAACCGCTATGGCTATAACGATTGGAACAAAGTAACCAGATATGACATCTGCCATTTTAGCAATAGGTGCCTTAGAGCCCTGGGCGTCTTCCACCAGCTTTATAATCTGGGACAAGGTTGTATCTTTCCCTACCCTAGTTGCCTCGAATTCAATAGTCCCGTTTTTATTAATACTTGCACCAACTACCTTACTGCCTGGGTTCTTCTCCACAGGAATACTTTCTCCTGTAAGCATAGCTTCATCAACTGAGGTTCTTCCTGCTGTTACTATTCCATCTACAGGGATTTTCTCACCAGGCTTTACCAGTATGATATCGCCTGTTTCCACTTCATCTATTGGGATTTCCATCTCTTTGCCATCTTGTATTACAGTAGCCGTCTTAGGGGCCAGACCCATTAATTTCTTTATAGATTCTGAAGTTTTTCCCTTGGTGACCGTCTCCAAATACTTACCGAGGAGAATTAATGCGATAATGGTACCTGCACTTTCAAAATATAAATCGTGGGCAAAATCGTGATGTCCATTAGCTATTTGAGTTATGGCATATAAGCCATATAGGATAGCAGCACCAGTTCCAATGGCTATTAGTGAATCCATGTTAGGCTCTCCCTTAAATAAGCGGCTGAATCCAACAGTATAGAACTTCCAGCCTGCAATAACTACAGGTATTACAAGTAACAATTGGATTAGCCCAAAGTTTAGAGGATGAACATCTGGGTTTATTATTTCAGGTATAGGGAGGCCTATCATTGGTCCCATCGCTATATACATAAGAGGTATGGTGAAAGCAATGGAGATGATAAATTTCATCCACAAGGTTTTCTCTTCCTTTGCCTTACGCTCCTTGTCTTGATCCACTTGATCTCGGGTATCCACCTCTAATGCTTTATAGCCAGCTTTTGCTACAGCATTCTTAATTTCAGAAATTCGGGTTTGTGAAGAGTCATAAACGACCTTTGCTTTCTCTGTCGCATAGTTTACGTTAACTTCCTTAACACCTTCCAATTTCCCTATTGACCTTTGCACAGCATTGGCACAAGAGGCGCAGGTCATGCCAGATATGGGCAACAGAATCTCTCTTTGAGCTTCCTCTATCTCTTCTGCAGCTTCATAGCCAGCTTTCTTTATTGTTTCCTTTATATTTTGTAGATTGGTAAGGCTGTCATCAAACTCTACCACCAGCTTCTCAGTTGCAAGATTTACATTGGCGGTCTGAACTCCTTCCAATTTCCCTACTCTTCTTTCGACTATATTTGCACAGGATGCACATGTCATCCCGGTTATATTCAATGTATTTTTCATGTGAAATTTCACATCCTTTTTATTCTATGTCAAGACGCCCACTTCTATAAGTGGTGCGTTCACTATTGATAATTCAGGTGGAGTAGAGTCTCCATCTGAATCCCCGATGTTTTGCCGTATGCAAAACGAGTTCATTTTGCATATTTGTCAATGAGCTCTATAACCTCATTTATCTTTTCTTCTTCATTACCCGTTTCAAAGGCTTCTATAACGCAATGCCTGATATGCTGATCGATTATATTAAGATTCGCCTTTTTCAAAAGGGCTTGAGCAGATAAAATTTGTTTGGAAATA
>JAAZEK010000482.1 GCA_012512335.1 Clostridiales bacterium
ACATATTTCGTTGAATATTTCGGATGATAAGTCGATGATGATCAAATTTAGTATTTATATAAAATTGATCTAATAATTTTTTTAAGCTATCTATAGTAAATAATTTCATATTAGCTACTTGTGCTTCCTCTTCCGTCAACAGCTCCCGCTTAATCATATCCTTCATCTGATGTAAAATATCTTCTTTAGCTACAGCTTTATCCAATTCCAAATGTTGAAGGATAAAGTGTACAATAGTTCCCTTTTCAGCTGCAGTAAACCTCTTACTGCCCTCTAAAAATGCAGGTCTAGCACGCAAACCAGGTGATGGATTTATAAAAGAAGGTATTGGTTCTTCTGCTTCCTGTAACAGTTGTGCTCCACGTAAGCTTTGTAATTTTCTAATCTCCGTTACTGTCATCTTGGAAGGAATACTTACAGCATATTTATAGGGATATTCCCAGCTAAATCGACCATTTATCATTCCTCGTAATCTTCTTGCTTCCCCCTCTAATTGCTTCCCTATTTTGCCTACTAAATTATCGCTCAACACACCACTATCTATATTGCTTTCTAATTCACCGTTTGTTTTATAATCAAGCCTAATCTCATCTATAACCATAGCTTTCTGCTTCTTGATAAGCTCATTTATGGACTTTCCAGGGTTCTGCAAACGAAGTAGAAACTCATTTTGATTCTTAGCTTCTTCACGATGGAAGGCGCTAACTTCTCCACGACCATGGAATTCTACCCGCCAGCTTGAATCGTGATTCCAAAGAACCTGATCAAACTCTTCCTCAAGCAAATTCCTCAGAGAATCACCATCAGGATGTCGTATGACAATTGGGCCAATCCAATCTAAGTAGTTCTTGCCTCTAGATAATGAATAAGGACTAATCGGTTTAGCCCACTTACTGGCTGTTTTTTGTGTGTCTCGGACAGAACCTATCAATATCAGCCTATCCTTTGCACGCGTTAAGGCAACATAAAGTACCCTCATTTCCTCTGACAGGCTTTCTAGGCGAATCACCTGCTTCATAGAGGTTTTCGCTATGGTATCACAGGTTTGTCTGGTGTCGGGGTTCACATATTTTGGGCCCAATCCCAGATCCTTATGAAATAGAATGGATGCATTGGTATCTGACAAATTAAACTGCTTTCCAAGACCTGAAAGCACCACCACAGGAAATTCAAGGCCTTTGCTTTTATGTATGCTCATAATCCTCAGGACATTTTCATTCTCTCCTAGGGTTTTAGCTACTCCCATATCTCCACTACTACTTTGAAGACTATCGATAAACCTTATAAACTGAAACAAGCCACGAATAGAAGTCTGCTGAAATTGTCGGGCACGTTCTAAGAGAAGCCTTAAGTTGGCTTGCCTTTGAGTGCCACCTGGCATTACGCTAACATAAGCATAATAGCCGGACTCCCTATAAAGCATCCAGATAAAATCCTCCATGGACAGATAGCGGGCAGCCTTCTGCCAGCCTTCTATTTTATTAAAAAACAAATGTAAACGTTGCGCCAATTCATCATCCTGCTCTGACATGTATTCGTGAACTGCCTGATAAAACGCTCTACCCTTTCCCTTGGTTCGAATAAGAATCATATCATCAGCATTAAAGCCTCCAATGGGCGAACGCATTACGGTAAGCAATGGTATATCCTGAAGCTTATTGTCTATTACCTTTAAAAGGGCAACAATTGTCTTAACCTCCTGAGCTTCAAAATAGCCTGTGTTGCTATCAGCATAAACAGGTATTCCCTTAGCAGTAAACACCTCCTGATAAACAGGTGCCTGCATCTTTGTACTTCGAAGCAATACCACGATATCGGAATAGTCTAC
>JAAZEK010000483.1 GCA_012512335.1 Clostridiales bacterium
CCAGGCTCCTTTACGGGATTAAGGATTGGCGTATCTACAATTAAGGGACTGGCACAGGCTGTGGAGAAGCCTGTCGTGGCAGTGCCGACTTTAGATGCTATGGCGTGGAATATTGTCAACTCTGATGCTATTGTATGCCCCATAATGGATGCTAGAAGGAACCAGGTATATACTAGTGTATATCGATGGCAAGGAGACGACTGTATTAAACTTATGCCATATTCAGCCTTACCAATAGAGGAATTATCTGAGCATCTAAATTCTTATCGGGAATCTGTTACATTTGTAGGGGATGGAATAGCTGCTTATCGGAGCTTGTTAGAGGAAAAAATGGGTAATAGGGCTATTTTTGCACCACCATATCTAGCATATCAAAGGGCTTCTGTAATTGCCCATTTAGGACAAAAGCAAGCTTTGGCGGGAAATGCAATACATTATAAGGAGTTAAAACCCTTCTATTTAAGGCAATCTCAAGCAGAGCAAAAGAGGAAGCAGAAAGAGGAGGCACAAGATGGAGCTAAAGATTCTTCCAATGACGGTTCATGATATTAAAGGAGTTGCTGGGATAGAAGAAATGTGCTTTCATGTGCCATGGTCTCGTGAATCTCTTCGCATAGAGATTGAGCAAAATCGTTGTGCCAGGTATTTTGTGGTCAAAGAGGATGAGAACATTTTGGGATATGGTGGTATGTGGTTGGTCTTGGATGAAGCACATATTACCAATATCGCAGTGCATCCTGATTATAGACGCCAGGGCATTGGTAGGCTAATAGTTAATACCTTAATGAAGACAGCGATTAAAGCTGGTATAGAGCGAATGACTCTTGAAGTTCGTGTATCCAATCATCCGGCTATTGCTCTTTACAAATCATTCGGCTTTGAAGAAGGCGGAATTCGAAAAGGGTATTATGCTAATAACAGAGAAGATGCATTGATTATGTGGAATTTTCATATTGGGGGATATTTTGATGAAAACCAAGACCTTAATTAGCTATTTAATAGCTATCTTAATTGCTGTTATGTTGTTTCCAACTTTTCTGTTTACTGCCATAGAAATGGTGACCTATGATAAAAATTTCTACAAAGTACAATATGAAAAATTAGGGACGGCAGAAATAATCGGCATTGACAATGATGAATTACTTCGGGTGACTGGAGAATTGACGGATTATATCCGTAATCGATCTGAATCCTTAGAACCAATACAGGCAGAAATCATGGGAGTGCATAGACAAGTTTTTAATGAACGAGAAATCTTGCATATGATCGATGTAAAAGAATTGTTTCAGTTTGGATTCCGCTTGCGAAACATCTGTCTTATTAGCATAGTAGTGCTTTCTTTGCTTTTATATTGGATTAGCTCTGGAAAGTCACTAAAGATATGTGCAAAGTCTTACTTAATAGTATCAACATTGTTGTTGCTACTATTACTAATTGGTGGCCCTATAATATCATCTAACTTTGCTTATTATTGGGATCAATTCCATTACTTATTTTTTGACAATGATCTATGGCTTTTGAATCCAGCTACAGATATTATGATTCAAATGGTACCCGAGCCTTTCTTCTATCAGGCAGTTTTTCGAGTCCTTACTTACTTTGGATTGGGAATTATGATAATTGGAGCAGCTTCATTTTGGATACTCAGATCTGAGAGGAAGAAAAATGATAGTAAAGTGTAGACGAAATAAAAAGGAGTTATTATGAAATATTTTGATCAAATGAAAGAAAAAACAGCTTTATTAAAGAAAAAAAAGGACATTATCGTGCTTGCGTTGGAAAGCTCCTGCGATGAAACGTCTGCTGCTGTTGTAAAAAATGGTAGAGAAGTGATGAGTAATATTATAGCCTCCCAAATAGATATTCATAAGGTTTATGGTGGAGTTGTACCTGAAATTGCATCCAGAAATCATGTGCTTGTTATTAACGATGTTATAGAACGGGCTTTGGATCAAGCTAGTTTAAGCAAAAAAGACCTAGATGGAGTTGCCGTAACCTTTGGTCCAGGTTTGGTTGGAGCTTTGTTGGTGGGTGTTTCTGCTGCTAAGGCTCTGGCTTTTGGTTTATCACTACCACTTATAGGTGTCCACCACATTGAGGGACATATAAGTGCAAACTACATTGAATATCCAGATTTGGAACCTCCTTTTGTATGCCTTGTAGTCTCAGGTGGACATACTCAAATAATACATGTAAAAGATTACGGCAAATATGAACTAATAGGCCAGACCAGGGATGATGCTGCAGGAGAAGCCTATGACAAGGTAGCACGAGTTTTGGGCCTTGGTTATCCAGGAGGCCCTGCCGTGGACCGTATTGCAAAGAAAGGAAATCCTAAGGCAGTTGACTTTCCTAGAGTTCAACTAAAGGACAATCCTTACGACTTCAGCTTTAGCGGCTTAAAAACTGCAGTTATAAACCATCTTCATAATCTAGAGCAAAAAGGTGAAAGTTATATTATGGAAGATATAGCTGCTAGCTTCCAAGAGGCAGTAGTGGATGTATTGGTTGAAAAGACAATTAAGGCTACTGAGATGCTAGGTCAAAAGAGGATTGTTATGGCTGGTGGGGTTGCTGCCAATTCATCCCTTAGGATGCGCATGGAAGTAGAAACCCAAAAACGAGGTATTATGATGTACTATCCTTCTCCTATTTTGTGCACGGACAATGCTGCCATGATAGGCAGTGCTGGGTATTATCGATTGATGCAGGGTAAAATATCCCCCTTAACACTAAACGCTGTTCCTTATATAGATTTTACAAGTTAGAGCTTAGAAGTTAGGCTTTAGAGTTTAATAATAAGAAGATAGTAGGAAAATTTAATGAATTTATTCTTGCAAAAACCTTTAGCTTTCTGAATACAATACTGTGGGAATAAGTTTTTAAATTATCTGTGGAAAGTAACTCTAAGCAATGAAAATTCAAGCAGTCCATTGTGGATAAGTCTGTGCATAATGTGGATATATTTTTTTGTTAATTTTCAAACAGATGCAAGAACGCAATTTTCTACATTCTATTATACAAAAATGACAATTAACGACAGCTTTACTCCTCTTTAAATTTCATATCATAGTTTCAATGAAATTGGAAACCCTATTATTGAAGCTTATTCAAGATGATAAAAAAGGAGTTATCGCTAATGAAAGTAAAGGATATTATGACAACCAACATAGCAGCTTTGGCGCCAGACAATACAATTTTAGATGCTGCAAAATCTATGCAATCACACAATATTGGTTGCATGCCTGTCTGCTTACCAGACGGAAAGGTTGCTGGCATACTAACTGATAGAGATATTGTGGTGAGAAACTTAGCAGAGGAAGGTGACCCTAAAACTACACTAGTGAAAGATGTTATGACAAAGAATGTAATAACAGCTCAACCTGACATGGATGTGTACACAGTAGCAGAAACACTTGCTACCCATAAGATAAGAAGGCTACCGGTAGTGCAAAACGACACTTTGTTAGGAATGATAGCTATTGGAGATTTGGCTACTCGACACATTTTTCATAATGAGGCAGGACAGGCTTTAAGTGAAATTTCTGAACCTTCTCGTCCCATGAACATGATGCAATAATATTAATCCTAGCCAATAAGGATAATTTGGCTAAAGTTGGAACATACTATATTTTGCCTTAGCAAAAAGAATCAAGGCTTATTTAAGCAATTGATTCTTTTTTTAGCCGGAATTAATCTTCAGGTTATCGACTGAAGCAAAGGAGTATGGAATAAATATGGCAAATATGGAGCAATTGAAGCAATCTATATTAGAAATGACAGTAGAACACAAAAGTGCAGTTTATAGCAGGAGTTCTAAGCAAAGGTTAAAGGTACCTAGTCTAGAGAAAGACAATCAAGTTTTAATACAAGCCTATAAATCCACCAACGAAGAAGTGAAATCGAAGGGTAATATTATTCCAGCAGCAGAATGGCTACTGGATAATTATTATGTTATAGAAGAGCAATTTAAGGAAATTCAATACACTGTTAAAAAAGATTTTTACAAAAAGCTTCCTGTCTTGGTAGAAGGAAAACATAGTGCTTATCCACGTATATATGGAATAGCAGCTGGAATGGTAGAGCATTTCGATGGACTAATAGATGAAGAGTCCCTTATTGGATTTTTAAAATTATATCAAGAACAAATACATCTAACCAGTAAAGAACTATGGTTATTTCCTATTTTACTACGAATTTGTTTGCTAGAACGGATAAAGGATATTGCTTTTTATATATCTGATACGATACAGCTTCGAAAGCAAGCAGACCAGTGGGCAGTAAAGCTACTACAAAGCTTAGCCGCAACAAGAGTAGAACCCGAGTCAAAGGATGAGTTTAGAAAAGTCATTCAAGAGCATGATACCCAAGTTGGTATCATGAAGCCTGCTTATGCCGAAAGACTTCTGCATCGTCTTAGAGAAGAGGGTGGAGATGCAGCACCAATAATTAGATGGGTTGATGGAAAACTTGCCGTATTCCATAGTAGTGCAGATGATATTGTCCATGAAGAACATCAAAAGCAGGCCTGTTATCAAAATTCAATGGGAAATGCAATTACCAGCTTACGATTGATTAATGGTTTAAAATGGGAAGAAATATTTGAAGAATTAAGTCTGTTAAACCAGATCCTAAATCAGGATCCTGCAAGTATATATCCTTTAATGGATTTTAATTCTCGTGACTATTACCGCAAGAAGGTAGAAACACTAGGCGAAAAATATGGAATAGATGAGATAAAGGTCGCAGTTAGAGCAATAGAATGCTCCCGAGGAGAAAAAGAGAATGACCTAGAAAAATATAAGCATGTAGGTTATTACATTGTTGATGATGGTATAGGACAGCTAGTAGATAAATTAGGACATAAAAAAAGAAAAATCAGCAGTAGATCTCTTTCCTCAATATTGTATTTTGGATCAGTTGGGATTTTAACACTTGGATTTTGGTTCGCATTTTTGGCAGGCACAAGGGCGACTTCGGAGAGCTTAGGCTTAGGAGGTCTGCTTCTATCAGCGCTTGTCTCTTTTCTTCCAATTTGGAGTATAGCCATTGGCATAGTTCACTGGGCTGTAACCAGAATTTACAAACCTCATCATATTCCTAAATTGGAGCTTAAAGAGGGTATTCCAGAAGAATATCGTACCATGGTAGCAATTCCAACTTTACTGACCGACGAGAAAAGAGTCATAGAATTAGTGGAGCAGATGGAAGTATTTTATCTTGCCAATCAAGAAGAAAACATTCATTTTGCCCTTGTGGGAGATTATAAGGATGGTCCAGAAGAACACACGGATAAGGATTCAATAATAGTAGAAACAGGAACACGCTTAATAAACGAATTGAATCAACGCTATGGAAGAGAAGATATCTTTTTCTTCTTTCATCGTTACCGCCAATGGAATGCTAAGCAAAGTTCTTGGATGGGTTGGGAAAGAAAGAGGGGAGCATTAACTGAGTTCAATGCCTTATTGAGTGGTGACAAAAATACCAGTTATTCTACTCAAATAGGAGACTTATCAGTGCTAGGAAAAATTAAATATGTAATTACTTTAGATGCAGACACTCAACTCCCTAGAGATAATGCAAAACGACTAATTGGTGCAATGGCGCATCCACTGAATACACCTGTGCTTAACCAGGAAGGTACTAGAGTTATTGAAGGATACGGCCTAATGCAACCAAGAATAGGTGTATCAGTTGATAGTGCAAGTAGATCCTTTTTTTCGTTGACCTTTTCCGGACAGACAGGGGTAGATCCTTATACTACTGCTGTATCTGACGTGTATCAGGATTTATTTCAAGAGGGAATTTTTACGGGTAAAGGAATATATCATACAGAAGTATTTGAAAAGGTACTAAAGGATGCAATTCCCGAGAACAGTGTCTTGAGCCATGACCTACTAGAAGGGTCCTATGTACGTACTGGATTGGCATCAGACATTGAATTGATTGACGGTTATCCTGCTCATTATATTGGCTATTCTCTTCGTCTGCACAGATGGGTGAGAGGGGATTGGCAGCTGTTGCCATGGCTATTCTCAAGGGTGCGTAACCGAAATGGACATAGTGTTGTTAATCCTATAAATAAAGTCTCCAAATGGAAGATGCTAGATAACATGCGACGTAGCCTTCTTTCTCCAGCTTTGTATCTGGCAATTGTACTTAGCTTTCTAGTGTTGCCAGGCTCCATTGGTCTATGGCTATGTCTTTCTATACTAACTTTGCTGCTTCCCCTGGTAACAGATTTAATGGGCAAACTAGTGTCAGTATCCAGAACAAGTAAGGATACCGGTATACGTTTTTCCTCTCTATCGGAAGGGACGCGAAATCTACTTATACAGATTGTTCTTAGCTTTGTTTTTCTTGCTCATCAAGCCTATCTTATGACAGATGCCATAATTCGCTCAATATGGAGGGTTACAGTTAGTCATAAGAATATGCTGGAATGGGTGACTGCTGTAGATTCAGATAGGAAATTTAAAGGTGAGCATGCAGATTATTGGCATAAAATGAAGGAATCAGTCTTGATTTCAGTATTATTTTGTGTAATTACTTTTCTTATTAGGCCAGAAGTAGCATATTTAAGCCTTATTGCTGCTATTGCCTGGAGCTTGTCGCCATATATCGCATGGCAGATAGGAAAGCCAAAAGACAAGAGAATCCCTATGCTATCTCAAGAACAAATTTTGAAAATCCGAAGAACTGCAAGGAGAACTTGGAAATACTTTGATGATTTGGTGAAGGAAAGTGAAAATTGGCTACCACCAGATAATTACCAAGAGGACCCGCCAGTTGGTGTAGCTCATAGAACCTCTCCTACTAATATTGGCCTACATCTTATGTCAGTTTTGTCAGCTAGGGATCTAGGGTATATTAGTACCCTGGGCACTGTTGAAAGAATGGAAAACACTATAAACACACTAAACAAAATGGAGAAATGGAAAGGACATTTCTACAACTGGTACGATACGATTAGCTTGGAGCCCTTAAGACCCCTCTATATATCCACTGTTGATAATGGAAACCTTGTAGGATACTTAATTGCCTTGTTGGAAGGTTTAGATGAGTTGTTGAAACGCCCCTTAATTGGGAAAGAAAATATACTTGGTTTGCAGGATATATTAGCTGTAGATGAAAACTCAAATCATTCGGATAATCATAGTCTCTTGAATATGATGATTCACAGCGAGGAAGTTAGCGGAACAGAATGGCAGATGCTGTTAGATGATTTAAAAGCATACAATGATGAGCTGGATAATCTTATTAATGAATATGAAAAAGAAGCAAGTATGTTTATTCCATGGGTAAAGCTCCTGCAGAAGGTTCCAGCACCTTTGTTAAATGAAAAGGGTGCCTATAAGGAAGTGTCAATTAAGCTTTCCGAATTGCTTAAAAAATTAAATGGTCCCCTTTCCATTCAATACTTGTATGATAATTACCTGGAAATTTTAAAGGCTTTGTCAGAGACACTGTCTTCACTTAGTAAAGATGCCAGGCGATCTACAGGATATGCTGAGGCAAAGAGCTGGCTAAAACAATTAGAAATATCCCTTGGTGAATCCTATTCTGCCATCAAAAAGTTCTATGCACGAAAACAAAAGCTTCGCAGAGAAATGGAACTATTAATCCATGATATGGATTTCAGACTGCTATATGATGAAAAAAAGGACCTATTTGCCATTGGATATAATGCAGAGGATGATGAGTTAAGTAAGGTTTATTATGATTTGTTGGCTTCTGAGGCAAGGCAGGCGAGCTTCATCGCTATAGCCAAAGGTGATGTCCCCCAAAAACATTGGTTTAAAATGGGTAGAGGATTAAGCTTGGTAGGAGATCGTAGGGCACTAATTTCGTGGAGTGGCACTATGTTTGAATATTTCATGCCACTTCTTATTATGAAAAACTATGACAATACGTTGCTAAATGAAACCTATACTGCTGTTGTACGAGGACAAAAGCAGTATGGGGAGCAGTATCGTTTGCCTTGGGGTGTATCTGAGTCTGGTTTTTATGCCTTTGACTTACACCTAAACTATCAATATAAAGCTTTCGGTATTCCTCATTTAGGTTTAAGACGAGGTCTGGTTAATGATCGGGTTGTTTCTCCCTATGCCTCCTTACTGGCTTTGACAGTAGAACCAGCTTTTGTATATAAGAATTTAGAAGCATTAAAATCAGAAGGTTTAGCAGGTACTTATGGCTTTTATGAAGCCATTGATTATACATCCGAACGTATGCCTAAAAAGCAGAAAAGTATGATTGTTAAAAGCTTTATGGCTCATCATCAAGGAATGATATTGGTTGCCATAAATAATTACTTAAATGATAATATTATGCATACCCGTTTCCATTCTGTACCTATGGTAAAGGCTACCGAGCTGCTATTACAGGAGAGAATGCCCAGACGGGAAATATATATTAAGGAATTTGAGGAAATCGACAATCAGGACACGGATGAGGGGAGACTACATCAGGAAGCCAAGGCAAGGAGAAGCTTTACTTCATCTACTTCATCGCCTATTCCTGAGCTTTGCTTGTTATCCAATGGCAATTATACAGTTATGCTAACCGACAGTGGCGGAGGGTTCAGCAAATGCATGGGACAGTCTGTAACCAGATGGCGGGAGGATCCAACTGGAGGAAATTGGGGTATGTTGTTTTACATTAGCAACCTAAACTCCAATAATTATTGGTCAGCATCCAATCTTCCCGTAGGTAGAGAACCGGAGGATTATAAAGTAATATTTGAACCCGACCATGCATTATTTAGTCGCAGAGACGGCAATATAGAAACAAAAACTGAAGTAGTAGTATCACCTGAGTTCAACGGTGAGGTGAGGAGCATTTCTCTGACCAACCACAGTAATAGCGGAAGAATGATGGAGATTACTAGCTACTTTGAAGTTGTGCTATGTCCATATGTTGCTGATTTAGCTCATCCAGCCTTTACCAATCTTTTTATTCGTACAGAGCATGTACCAGAATGGAATACCATTTTGGCAAACCGCAGACCTAGAAAAAGTGATGAAAAACAAATGTGGTTGTTTCATACGCTAACAATGGATGGAGAGGCTGTTGGAAGCCTTCAATTCGAAACCGATCGCTCGAAATTTATTGGCAGAGGACGAAGTCTAAAGAATCCGCAAGTTATGGATCCTGAATTTCCTCTGACCAATACTACTGGTGCAGTTCTAGACCCCATAGTGAGTATGCGGGTGCGAGTTTTCATCCCTTCGGGAGAAACGGTACGGGTATCATATATGACAGGTGTAGCAGATTCCAGAGAAGCTGTTATTTCTCTAGCGAGAGATTGTCAGGGAAGCAATATGCCTAATCGAGCACTAGAGCTTGCCTGGACACACTCTCAGGTAGAATTACGTTATCTAAACATTACAGCAGGACAAGCAAATCTATTTCAGGCGATGGCATCCCAAATTATATATAATAGACCCTTAGAAGAATGGAAGCAGGAACTACTTCGAAATAATTATAAGGGGCAGTCTACTTTGTGGTCTTATGGAATTTCCGGAGACTTGCCTATAATTGTTCTGCAGCTTGAGAAGATGGATCATATGGAAATAGTTAAACAGATGCTGACTGCTCATGAGTACTTTCGATTACAAGGCTTACAGTTGGATTTAGTTCTGTTAAACACATATGGCAACAGCTATGAACAGCCAGTACAGGAGCGTTTACATGAGCTTACTTCTATAAGTCACGCAAGAGATTTAGTAGATATGCCAGGAGGCGTCTTCATTCGTCAAAGCTCTAGTATTCCTCCTAAAGACTTAAATTTGCTGTACTCAGTAGCTAGAATTGTCCTGGATGCAGAGCGAGGATCTATAGCCAATCAAATGGAAATGATAACTGATACGCGGAAGCCACATTTATTGGAAACAAAGGAAATTGCTTACACTGTAGCTACTGAACATGAAATTCATGCTCCAAGGGATTTACTATATCAAAATAGCTTAGGTGGATTTAGTCCAGATGGAGAAGAATACATTATCTTTTTGAAAAAAAATGAGCTCACACCCCTACCCTGGAGTAATATAATAGCTAATGATAAATTCGGTTTTCTAGTTACTGAATCCGGATCTGGTTATACTTGGTGTAAAAACGCACAAGCAAATAAGTTGACTCCATGGTCAAATAACCCTGTACAGGATACACCAGGCGAAGTTCTGTTTATTCGTGATGATTTAACAGGGCAATATTGGACAGCTACTCCTTTGCCAAAACGAAACAATACTTCTTATTTGATTCGGCATGGTCATGGATATTCAATTTTCCAAAATCTCCAATATGGCATTGAAGCTCAGCAAACCATGTTTGTCCCTATAGATGATGCTATAAAGCTGATTAAATTATCGGTTAAAAATCATAGCCAATCACCGAGAAAACTATCCCTTTTCTTTTATGTAGAATGGGTGCTTGGCGTTAATCGAGAAAACAGTGCACAGTTTATAGTGACCGAGTATGATGAGGCAAATAACGGCATGTTGGCTTACAATAGATACAACGATGA
>JAAZEK010000484.1 GCA_012512335.1 Clostridiales bacterium
CATGCGCACATCTGCACCAAAAAACTTCATGGCCAAACCGGTGTTGGAGACCGCTCCGCCAAGATGGAAGCTGATCCCCTGCATATCATACAGGCGTCCGGGAATTAAATTCTCCAGATTTCCACTAACAAATTCGGGTGTAATATCTAAACAAATATGGCCGGCAACTAGAACCTTCATTTTATTATCATCCTTCTAAATGTAATACATGCCTAAGGAAGAAGACGCTTAGCCACCATACGCGGCCAGACATTACAAGGGCGAAATCCCTCTGCATAGGCGACCCCGCTTTGTAAACCACGAAACTTAGAGCATGTGCGTACAAAGTCAAGAAAATCTATTTTGTCATGCTCCAGCATCCAGACGATCTGTGACTCATGACAAGCCAGCGCTGAGATCTTTGTCTCAATCTCTTCAGATATATCGACATATTCGGTAGGATCAAAGTTCATTCCGGCCAAGGTGTCCATATAATAAATCGGAGCGATAGTTGCGTATGGCTCATGCTCAGTTTCATAATGAATAATGCTGGAAGAGAAAGAAGCGTTAAATACAAGCCTGGAGGTCTCTACATGGTCACGCATATAGTCATCCGGCGAATGAGTAATGATAATATCCGGACGGGCATAGCGGATAACATCGACCATATCACGTACCAGATCTTCATTTTTACTATCTACCATTAAATCAGGAATCCCCATACTTATATGTTCGGCACCCAGTATCTCACAAGAACGATCAACTTCTTCATGCCTGATTTTGGTTAATTCTTCGGGCATGATGACGGCATGGCCCATACTCCCGGTAGCTACGTGACAATAAACTACTTTGTGTCCTGCTTTGGCGTACTTGGCTAATGTGCCACCACAAGCGATTTCAATATCGTCGGGATGACAACCTACTGCTAAAATGTTCATAACTTTCTCCTTCTTATTTATTTCTGTCAAATTTATACTATAAATTAACAAATAAATACTAGTGCTTTCAGCTAAGCAGCATCTTAAAGCGCTTTCACTGAATTTTCATATTCAGTAGGTGAAAAACCAATCACTTTTTTAAACATTCTCGAGAAATGTTGAATGTTTGAATAACCAAGTAAATTGGATATTTGAGTAATATTATATTGATTTCCCCTAATCAGCTTTTTTGCTTCCATCATTTTTAGACCGGTTAAGTAATCCATCGGACTTGTGTTAATTTGTTCCTTAAATATCTTGCACAGATAGCTCTTGCTAATCAAAAAGACATCACAAATATCTTGCAACGAAATTTTGTTATAAATATTATTTGCCAAAAAACTTTCGATAGCATCTACCGTAGCATTCTTGGCTATTGTTCTTGAAGCCATATTGCCGTTAACATGCTTTAATGATACATCTTCACTTCTTAGTAAAGAAAACAAAAATTCCGTCAAATAACACTCCATTAGCTGAACTGAACCAAGTTCAGCCTTTGCAAAATCAAGAGGTGATTTGTTATTAAACTGATGGGGCATTTCGCCCATTGCGTTGACTGCTTCACTCATAAAAAGAGACAAAATACCTTTTGTCTCCACATCAAGATCGAAAATTTTATTCTTGAAAAAACTCATCATATTACTGTCAGAAGTAAAGCAGATTACAAGGACATTGCTTGGATCCTTTTTGTTTGAAATATGGGCATGCTGTTCCAATGGCTTATGAAAAATAACTTGCCCTTGCGATAGTTCACTGCCTATCCCATCAGTAACAGCAATAACACTTCCCAAATCTACATAAAGCAGTTCCCAACAATTATGTCTTTCTGGAGTATGAAAGAAATTCTTGTCCAGCTCAAAGTAATAGATAGCATTAAATCCTATAATAGATATATCACGATTCACTTTTACTAATTCAAATGCCATAAAAGAGCTCCATAAACAATATTTAACAAAAGCTAAAGAATTTAACGCACTAC
>JAAZEK010000485.1 GCA_012512335.1 Clostridiales bacterium
CCATAGATGAGCTCATGAGGTCAGAATCAGACCAGCTTAACGTTGCTATTGATGGCAACAGCGGAACAGGTAAAAGCTCTCTAGCAAATTTACTGGAGAATGTCTATGACTGTAATCTATTTCATATGGACGACTTCTTCCTTACTCCTGATCTAAGAACAGAAGAAAGATTAAATGAGGCTGGAGGTAATGTGGATTATCTGCGGTTCTACAATGAAGTTATAAAGGGCTTAGAATCAGGGAAGGAATTCTCATACCGAAAGTTTGATTGTCAGCTTCTAGAGTTTATTCCTGCAGATCCAGTGAGACCAAAGAAACTTAATATAGTAGAAGGTTCGTATAGCATGCACCCCCAATTGATTGATCATTATGATTTGAAAATATTCCTGGAATTAAATGAAGATGAACAAAAGCAGAGAATTCTAGCCAGAAATGGTCTCATGATGCATGAAAGATTCATCAATGAGTGGATACCAATGGAGGAGAAGTATTTTAAGGAGTTAGGTATTAAGGAAAAATGTGATTTGATTATTTCTATCTGATGTAGATGAACAACAAGGATTTCGCTAGAATCCTTGTTGTTT
The DNA here is from genome assembly GCA_012512335.1 of Clostridiales bacterium. Classification (GTDB taxonomy): domain Bacteria; phylum Bacillota; class Clostridia; order Caldicoprobacterales; family DTU083; genus UBA5454. Next base: position 585 of record JAAZEK010000485.1, read on the forward strand.
TTAGGTAGAAGGTTTACTCATATCCACCTACTGCTTCTGGCAGCTTTTTATATTCTTCTTTATTTCTGATCACTTCATCAATGTAGATGAATAAATCTCGTAAATCCTTTGCCTCGGTTGTTTCTGAGTAATTTGAATCTACCCAGACAATATTTTTTGTTACTCCGTCAATATTCATATCTAGTATATAGGTATAATGTGGTTCAACAGTCCTATCTTCATCTGGTTTTGGATTGTCCGAATAGTGAGGTTTATAGTCTGATGGATAATCCAAGATGTTGATTGTCTTCATTTTATTATATATTTGCTGTATTTCTTCATCTGTAAAACGAAGCTCTGTTTCTTCAATACCCTCTGCAATCAGATCTTTCTGATAGCTACTATCATATGTATTAATAATATTTTTTGCACCTACACCATATTTTAAGGTGAAGTTAAGATCAGTTGGAGTGTTTTGCCCACATGCGACAAGCAAAAACACCGTTAATATAAGCAACATGTACGATAACTTCTTCATAGGTTTTTCCTCCTCTTTGTCAATACTACCATAAATCCAATTCAGCTTAATTGCTAAGGTAGCATTCTAAACTCGTAAGCTGTTCAAAAAAACGCCTTCTTTTAGCCTTCAACTCCCCAATCGGTGAAATGTTCAACTTTTGAAACATGCTTTTCAGTATGGAATCTGCTTCTTGAACTTGCTCCAGCTCCCATTCCAATTCATAATCAAAGATACCCAGATACGCATTGACATCCAGAAGTAGGGGAGGCAAATCAGAATTTATAATGAATGAAAACCTCGCTGTACGCAGATGTCCATAGCAAATCAAATCTATTGGCTGGAAATTATGTTTTTTTAACATATCAGAGAAAATCTCTGACATGGCATTAGCGGACAAGCCATTCTCGATATAGTGAAAAGCTTCTTTTAAGCTGATACTTTTATTATATTCATAGCTACTCTGTATGGTATCTGTTGTTATGTCAGAAATAGGTATCTTATAGGTGATTTCAGATTTTTCCCCTTTTAATCGAATTCGAATATTGATAGGAGATATTTCCAACGGGGAGTCGGGGGTTGCAAAATAATAGTTAACCTGTCTTGTTAATGAAGGCTTGATTGCTTGCTGCATTATGTAATGATATAGAGACAAAAAACTCTCCTTGCTTAGCAAATACTTAAGCTCTGTTTCGATATTGGACATTGCCTTTTGACCCCCTAAAAATTATCTCTCCTGATGGCTTAATTCTATCATTTAGCTGATTAAATATCTACATCTCTTTCTCATTCATTAGGATATCAGTGCATATATCTGAAGGGCGCATATGATTCAAATATATAAACTTGGATATAACCGTGTCAATGATTACTTTCAAATCATATACTATGAATAACAGTGTATTTAATAAGATATTAATAGTATGTTTATCAAGCTATTAAAGGAAAGGAATATAAGC
>JAAZEK010000486.1 GCA_012512335.1 Clostridiales bacterium
ATGTATACTTAGGGCTGGTCCATCGGCTTGACAGACCAGTAGGAGGGGTTATGGTCTTTGCCAAAACTTCCAAAGCAGCTTCAAGGCTCTCTGAGCAGGTACGTTCACGTAGCTTCGGGAAAAAATATCTTGCTGTTGTGCACAAGACACCAACCCCTGTGGGAGGGAGGCTAGAGCATTATCTGGTTAAGAATAGAGCAACAAATACTGTACAGATTGTTAAAGCTTCGACAAATGAAGGGAAGCAGGCAATACTGGAATACAAAGTTCTAGAAACTAAGGACATGATGAGTCTCGTATATGTAGAATTGTTGACAGGCCGCTCTCATCAGATTCGTGTTCAATTTTCTGCGATTGGCCATCCCCTATATGGAGATCAGAAATATGGAGCTCAAGTTAATAAACCAGGACAGCAAATTGCACTATGGTCCCATGAAATACGATTTCTCCATCCAACTACTAAAGAGGAAATGTTTTTTCACTCACAGCCTCCACATCAGCATCCTTGGAGCTTATTTACTAAACATGAGTCCATTCTCTTGTAAACGATTCTGTTTTTCTTGATTATTATTTTTCTACTTGCTATGATAAGGACAGCTATTTTAGTATAATAAGAGCATTTAAGATAGGATGACATTATTAATGAGTGAATTGAGTACAAAGGATAGAATTTTTAATACAGCAACTGAATTGTTCAAGGTAAAAGGCTATAACGAAGTTACTATTAATGACATTTGTGAAGCATGTGAGATCACAAAGTCGACATTTTATTATCACCTGAAGTCCAAGCAGGACATTATACTGCATTACTATGACCATATTATTAGTAATTTGACACCAGTATTAATCCAAATGCTGGAGATCACCAATCCTTGGGAACAAACCATATTGTTGTTCGACGGGTTAATTCAGAACATAATGGATTTAGGCCATGACATAAACAGCCAATTGATGATCACCAATCTTCAAGAAAACCGTGGTATTTTTGATTTAAGAAAAGACCTGGCAGATATAGCTCTACGTATAATACAAAAAGGACAAGAAGCACAACAAATCAGAAACCCAAGTAGCCCTGAACAACTCTACGAAGCAGCTGCTTATATGTTTACAGGGTACGAGTTCATGTGGTGCTCCTTGAAAGGCGATTTTGACTGGAAGGATAAATTTTTTGCTGCTTTGGAAAACATACTCAATCTAGAGTCTTCCTTAAGAAAGTATAGCAATTAGGCGTCTTCCTTATCTTTATGCTTATTTTAATATGTTTTTTAGGAGAGTGAAATGTTTCTTAACTTTATAGATGAATTAGCGCAAAAAGGGCAAAAAACCGGGATGGCACATAGTAAATTTTTAACCGCTACAGAGCTGGAGCAGGTTCGTCAGCGGTATAGTAACCGACGGGATATAGAGCTAATAAGCGACGGTGGCTTTGAGAATGCTGAGCGCTGTATTATAGCTTTTGTTAACCCAGAGTATGGTACCTTTTCCCGGGAAAAAGTTATTTCTGCCTTAAGGCTTACCTACCGTACTCAAGACAAGCTATCCCATCGCGATATCCTAGGCGCAGTGCTGGCACTTGGCCTTGAGCGAGAAGTGATAGGTGATATTCTTGTAGAACCAGGGCGAGCTATAATAATTTGTATGTATCAAATTTCGGATTTTATTTCAGATAATTTACTGAAAGCTGGTAGGGTTGGACTTACCATTTCAAAAATTCCACTTGAAAGCCTACCTACTTTGCCAGAAAATTATGAACGAGTATCGGGAACGGTGGCATCACTTAGGTTAGACACAGTGTTAGCCTTTGCGTTTCGGCTTTCCCGGGGACAAGCCCAAGAAAAAATTACAGCAGGATTGGTTCAGCTATCCCACCAGATGTGCCTTCAACCGTCGAAAATGGTTACGAAGGACAACATCATATCGTTACGGGGCGATGGACGTATACGGGTGATTGAAATAGGAGGGATGACCCGTAAGAATAGATACCGAATAATAATAGGAAGATATGTTTAAGTGCCTTGCTGGCGACGAAAATCTACCTTCAACTGGATTGATAAACAGTAATTATTCAGAAAAAAAGGCTTATAAAGTGAGTTTATTACTCCCCAAAATGATATTGCTATAATCAGTCCACTACTTTAATATCAACATTTTCTCCCGATTCGATTTTAAGCTTTATTTCCCCTTTGGCTTTTTTCCCAATCAATTTTACCCTACTTGTTCCATCCTCAATGGAAATTGATTCACTTCCTTCGCCTGTACCATTCACAATATTTATAATTTCATCATCGGCAGTTATTAATACGACTTTAAAATCTCCCTTATCAGATATAGAGCTAAAATTAAATATAGCATCACTTTCACCATCACTAATAATTCTGTATATGGTGTCAGATCCAGAAAAAGAGTTAAATTTTATTTCTGTTTCTTTGTCTGCGATGTTGCCCAATCTAGACTTATATGTATGACTGTCTCCCTGGGCGATGATTTTGCTATCGTTGTCAAATATACTGTCCTGGTGACTAACAACGGAGCTACAGCCAGCATTAATCATAATAGCTAACATTACTAAAATACCTAATACTAATTTGTTATAGCTTTTCATTTCAAAACTTACTCCCCTATTATCTTTACTAAAACTCTTTTAGATCTTTTACCATCAAATTCTCCATAGAAGATTTGCTCCCAGGTTCCAAAATCTAATTTACCATTGGTAATCGCTACGACAACCTCTCGTCCCATGATGGTTCTTTTTAGATGGGCATCAGCGTTGTCTTCATATCCGTTATGAGCATATTGACTGTACGGCTTCTCAGGCGCCAACTTTTCCAGAAATATTTCAAAATCACTATGTAAGCCTGACTCGTCATCATTAATGAAAACACTTGCAGTAATATGCATAGCATTACATAGAAGCAAACCCTCTTTAATACCACTTTCCCTCAGACACTCCTCCACCTGTGGAGTAATGTTCATAAAGGCCCTTCTTGTTCTTGTGTTAAAAGAAAGCTCTTTTCTATAAGATTTCATGTTATGTTCATCCTTTCCGAATGTTTGTCTGTTTTTGATTGCTATAGTTTTTCTTTTATCTGCCATACTTGTATCTGTCAGTAACAATACTTTAATTCTTTTACCACTTGTAAAGTATTCTATGGAAAGGGACGATTTCCTTTATAATATTCATAGCTCATTTTTATCACCCTTCCAAAACTTATGATGACAACTCATCCTTACCCTGCTCTTTTGTAACGTTTCGAAATTTGATTAAGTGAATACATGCAGAAGAATGGAACTAAATGAGAGGTTAGAACTTTATCCATTACTGGTGAATGAGAAAAGAGTTATCTAAAATAGACATAACTGTGGTATAATATAAGTAACTGCAGAGGATGGTGATATAATGACTTTAGCAGAAAGATTTAGGAATGAAGGAAAAGAAGAAGGCCTTGAAAGAGGAGAAACAAATGCCCTTGCAAGAACCACTTTAAAACTCTTAACTAAAAAGTTTGGACTCTTACCTGAG
>JAAZEK010000487.1 GCA_012512335.1 Clostridiales bacterium
GTACCGTCGAAGGCTTTACCATACGGGAAAACGGCTATGCGCTGGATTTGTCCAGGTTGGGTTATGCCGATGGCGTAAAGTCAGCCAGGAACCAGCTGCAAAGCATAGAATATGAAGTGGGTGTGGGAAATAAAGTTAAGGTTAATTTGGAAGGCAGCGAAGTTTTCTCTGAAATAGGTGGGTTAGAAGGACTGTTTGAAACATTCCGCAAGCTGGAGATGGCATTAAACGGAGAAACAGCCTATAAGACAGCCAGGATGGATGCTGACACAGGTACAGTTGTAGTTGAAACCCACACCATGAAGGTGGATGATATGCTGGCGGATTTTGACAAGGACCTCGACCGGCTTTTGAAAGTCAGGTCAGATATGGGTGCAAGATTGAATTATCTTGAACTGACGGATAATCGCCTTAGGGATGATTATATAAACTTTACTTCTCTTAAAAGTAAAAACGAAGATGTGGATATGGCAGAAATTATTATGCAGCTTAAGATTGAAGAAAATGTGTACAGGGCATCCCTGGCCGCAGGGGCAAGGGTAATACAGCCCACGTTGCTGGACTTTTTGAGGTAGTAATGAGTAGGTATAAGTAGGTGTGTAGAGATTTTGAGTTTTTAGGGAGAGTTTTCAGGGATATTTATAAGATTTGGGAAATATTTATATAGGATATTAGTGATATTGCTAAGATTTGAGGGATGAGGATGCTTCGCATAACGCAAAGGTTTGCCCAGATAGGGATTGAGACAAAAAACGCACAGCTTTTTATGCAATCTAAAAAACCACAGCTTAATATGAGCCAGCAGCATGTCAAGGTGGAAATCAGCAGGGAACTTCCCCGAGTGCTGATTGACCAGTACCAATGTTTTGCAGAAGCCGGATTGAAAAATAACATGGATCTGCTTAAGGAAGCCGCATACCTTGCCAGGCAGCAGGCAATGGAGTATATTGGCAAGGTGGCTTCTGATGGGGATGTATTGGCTGCCATTGAAAACGGGGGCAACCCTATTGCGTATTTTGCGGAGAGGGATGCATATCCTGAAAAGGAATTTAATATGGTTACCATGCCCACAAGCAGACCAAGGTTTGAGGTGGTAGGGGATGTTAGATATAATGTACGGCCTGGAGGCGTGCAGTATGACTTTGAGCGAGGAAATGTGGAGATAGAGGCTACGCCGCCAGAGTTGAATATTTATTTGCGCCAGAAGCCTTTTGTGAAGTTTGAGTTTGTGGGGAAGAATATGGATATTTATCTGTAGTGGTGTTTTATGCTTTTGTTTAGCAGTATTTGCCGTTTGCGGTATTTGCAATTAGCGATACTGCGTTATTTTTTTGGTCATTTTTGATATTGGGGTGTTGTAGTAGGGGATTTGGAGTGGTAAGATAGTTAAAAGGGATGTGGAAGAGGATACGGAAATATAAGGGTGTAGGAGGATGGATATGTATTTAAAAACAAAACATTTTGGAACAATAGAGATAGATGAAAAGGAGATAATTTTTTTCCCGGAAGGTGTGCCGGGTTTTGAAGATGTGAAAAAATTTGTGATTATATCGGACCCGGATGATGTTTCGCATTTTAAATGGCTACAGGGGGTGGATAATACCGATTTGGCTTTTGTTATTATTAACCCGAAAGTGATTAAGCCGGATTATGTCGTGGATATTGAAGATGACGAGGTAGAAGTGCTGGACATACAGGATGTGAACCAGGTTTTGGTTTATTGTATTGTGGTGGTGCCGGAAGATATATCTAAGATAAGGGCTAATCTTAAGGCGCCGGTTATTATTAATAAGGCAAATATGCGGGGCAAACAGGTGGTAATGGAAAAGGATGATTACCCCATGAGGTATTATTTTTATGAGCGGTTTAAGGTTAAAGGTGAGGATGAGGAAGAGAAGGAAGACAGGAAGAATGAGGGTGTAGGGAAGGAAGAGGCAGAGGATATAGAAAATAAGGATATAGAGAAGGAAAAGATAGAGGAAAACAGTGTGGAGAAGGACATAATTGGACAAACATCTCCTGAGGAGATAGGAGGTTAGGTCAGGCTATGTTGGTGTTGTCAAGAAAGAAGAATGAGTCTATTATAGTGGGAGAAGATATAGAGATTGTGGTATTGGATATACAGGGAGATCAGGTGCGGTTAGGGATTAAGGCACCAATAAATGTGTCTGTACATAGGAAAGAAGTATTTGAAGAGATACAGCAGGAGAATAGGAAGGCAGCGGAGACGAAGGCTTATGATGCGTTGAGAGGGTTGTGGAAGAAGTAACATAAAAATACTTTAGAAAATTTTAAATTTGTCCAAAATTAATCTAAAGTATTTTTTTTTATTTTCGATATATATTGTGAAAGCAGTAAATAAGGCTGGCCAGCCATTTATATTTAGTAAAGGATAAGGGCATGGATGCCCTAAAATAAATATCAAGGAGGATAAATTTATGAGAATTAATAACAACTTAATGGCTTTGAATGCTCATCGTCAGTTAGGTATCACCAATTCTTCCAGTTCTAAGTCAATGGAGAAATTATCATCAGGTTTAAGAATCAACAGAGCTGGAGATGATGCTGCTGGTTTGGCAATTTCTGAAAAGATGAGAGGGCAAATTAGAGGTTTAAATATGGCTTCAAGAAATGCTCAAGATGGTATTTCTTTGATTCAAACGGCAGAAGGAGCACTTCAAGAAACCCATGCAATTCTTCAACGTATGAGAGAGTTGGCAGTTCAAGCTGCAACTGATACAAATACAGGGGTTGATAGAGGGGAATTGCAAAAAGAGATGAACCAGCTTATCGATGAAATTGATAGGATTGCAAAGAATACGGAGTTTAATACTCAAAACTTATTAGGGGAAACTAACTCGGGTGGTGATTTTACAGGGCAACCTACAAAATTCACGTTTCATATAGGAGCTAATGAAGGGCAGAAGATTGACCTGGAAATTAACTCAATGCACGCTTCAGGTATTGGTACAACAAATAGTGGCGGAGAAGTTACAACTGCTGTAAGAAGTCTAAGAACTTCTGGTGCAGCTACTACAGGTGGCATTTTAACTCAAAGTGGGGCAGATTCAGCTATTACAGTAATAAATGATGCTATTGAAATGGTATCTGCTGAAAGGGCAAAATTAGGTGCATACCAAAACAGACTTGAACATACCATTAGAAATCTAGATAATACTTCTGAAAACCTACAAGCAGCAGAAAGTAGAATCAGAGATGTAGACATGGCGAAGGAAATGATGGAATTCACTAAGCAAAACATCCTTCAGCAAGCAGCTCAAGCTATGTTGGCTCAAGCTCAGCAAAATCCTCAAGGTGTATTACAACTCTTAAGGTAATGCTGTACGGGGTCCATTAGAGAGTAATCTCTAATTGCAAATTGGGTGAATTGCTGGAACGTCCTTAAGCTAACTAAACTACAACGTAACCGGAAACGGTAAGCGTGATAGTTAAAAATTAGTTAGATTGGATAACCAGCAGCCGAGCTCCTGTACCGAAAGGTTGGAGAAGGTTCAACGACTAGGACGAACGGCCTACGGCAATGACAAATTGTACGGCTATGAGGTCTGTAGGGGTAGAGGTGCCCTCGAAGTACCCAACAACCAGCCGGCGAACTCGGAATTACGCTAAGTAGGTGGCAGGTTGAAGATATAGTCTGGCAAATAGTGAAAGCTATTTGATGGTCCGCAAGCAAACCAAGCACCTCAAGGAGTTCTTCAATTATTAAGATAATTAACACTCAAGTTATAAACATATTAATAGCAGCAGAGGGTCAGGGGATTATTACCTCTGGCTCTTTTTTAATTTAATTGGGGTTCCAACTTCTGAGGGGTAATATAGACCTTTTTAATAAACCGCTGTATGGTGCAAAAAGATACTTCATCATAAGAAATATATCCATTAGCAATGGGTTCATGATGTATAGATTTAGTAGAATGCTTAGGTATTTCCATTTTGCTGGTAATAATAAAATCTTTAGCATTTTTAGAAAGAAACCGTGAGGAACCTTTATCAGAACGAGATTTGAGAGAGAGTCCATCAATGCCATATTTTCTGTAAAGACGCAACCAATCATTAATGGTAGAAGTGGAGTAAGTTTTAGATAGTCCACCGGGAACATCAAATGTATTAGCAATCACCTCCTGCAGATACTCTTTAGCGGTGCTCTGAGAAAAAGTGTTTGTAAGTAAAGGCGTAATTAATGAATAGCGAAAAAGAGCTATCTTTTGTTTTAAATTATTATCCATGCACAATGACTTCCTGTAAAATTAATATCAACAATATTATGGACTTAAAGTAGTAGAAAAAGACTTAATAAAGTGTGTGGGATGGGATTAATAGAAAGAATTCATTTTCATAAACAGAAAAAGAGATAAAAAAGAATTATAAAAATGCAAGAGAACTATCGAAAAAGGGGGTAACAAGTTAAAAAAAGACACAAAGATAGTAGGGGAATGAAAAATTTTATTGTTTAGAAAAGAAATATTTAGGCATACGGCAGAAATATTCAAAGTTGAAATCATTACCGGAATCCATAAATATTTTCATCTTATCAATAATATATTTGAGCTCGGAACGATTAATATTGGTATAGAAGTTATTAAAATTAAAGCTAGCAAAAAAGAACCTCACGAGAGGAGGGCAAAGATGAATACGCTTTTTAAAAGAGCAAAGATATATACTGCTGATAGGACAATGAGGGTAGAATGACTGTAGCACAGATACTACTTTGGAATAATTGTAGTTCATGACATACAGATAGTATATGCAACAGATAGTATATGCATAGGAAAAAAACTCAAAAGAGTACTGATAATATGGGATAATAAAGCTTGGTAAAACAGAGAAAGTCTTTTTACAGGACGGACATTTGAGGCGAAGTACATGAATACGAAAAGATGTATAAAGAGTAATGACATTACGTTGGTAGTAGCCATGCCGATGCAAGCGCCCGAGGTAACCACAATTTTTGCAGCCAAAAAGTGCCGAAATACAAATGCCTCCCTAACTTAGAATATTGAGTTATATTAAGGTCGCGTGAACAAATTGAAAGTAATAAAACGAGTTATGTATGGTCGGTGTAGTTTTGAAACTTTACGAATAAAAACTCTCCAATTTGAATAGATTCAACTAATTTTGGAAAGAACCAA
>JAAZEK010000488.1 GCA_012512335.1 Clostridiales bacterium
GCTTCTGTAATGCCCTGGATAATCTCCATATTATTTACATTGAATGCGCCGATGGCATAGCCACCCTCGTATGCTTTCTTAAACATTTCGGTCGAGGTAACGATAGGCATAGTTCAATCACTCCTTTAATTTTGTTTCAATAATCTTTTGTAGAAAATTTGTCATTCTAATTGTATCAGATAGAGTCAAAAAATCAAGTTATATTTTCCTAGCTCAGTTTTACTCTGCTTTCATTGATTTTTGCTTTTGTTTTCTATATAATGGTCAATAGAAACAGGAGGAATATTCAATGGAAGAAAAAACTGTAGCTCAATCTAGAGCGATTATGTCTCAGGTCATGTTGCCCAGCCAGGCAAATCCAGCTGGTAATGTACATGGCGGCGAAATAATGAAGATGATGGACACCACAGCTTCAGTGACAGCAGCTCGTCATGCACGTACTAATATTGTTACAGCTAGGGTGGACGAGCTTATATTTCATACACCAATCTTTGTAGGAGCCCTAGTTACATGTAGGGCTAAGCTTATTTTTGTTGGACGATCCTCTATGGAGATATCCGTTACTGTATCAGCAGAATATCTACAGGAGGAAAAGCCTCCTGAAATAGCTCTAACTGCCTACTTTACAATGGTATCTTTAGATGATCACGGCTTTCCAAGTCAGGTACCTAGGCTGAAATTATCTACGCCTGAAGAAATTGAATGCTTTGAAACAGGGAAACAACGTTATCTATTACATAAAGGTAATAAAAAGTCGACGCCAACTTGCTAAAAAGAAAGACAATATTGGGGGGAGAAGATGGGGAAGATACTTATAATTGCAGAAAAACCTTCAGTTGGAAGGGATATCGCAAGAGTGTTGAAGTGTTCTCAAAAAGGGGATGGCTTTCTATACAATGATTCCTACATCGTATCCTGGGCAATTGGTCATCTGGTTGCGCTTCAGGAACCGGATGAGTACGATATGCGATATAAAAAGTGGTCTATGGAAACTTTGCCCATTGTTCCTGATAAAATGCAGTTGAAGGTCTTACCGAGGACTAAAAAGCAGTTTAATTTGCTAAAAAAGCTGATGAAGGATAAAGAAGTCTCTTCACTTATATGCGCTACGGATAGTGGAAGAGAAGGAGAGCTAATCTTTCGTTATATATATCAAATGGCAGCTAGTGATAAACCTTTTCAGCGGCTTTGGATTTCAAGCATGACTGATGAAGCTATACAACAAGGTTTAGCTAGGTTAAAGCCTGGTAGTGAATATGATTGCTTGTATGAATCTGCCAGATGCCGTTCTGAAGCCGACTGGCTTGTTGGTATTAATGGTTCCCGTGCTTTTACCATTAAGTATAACAATCTTCTATCAATTGGGCGGGTTCAGACTCCTACCTTGGCTATATTGGTTTCGAGACAAAAGGAAATTGATGCCTTCGTTCCACAGGAATATTGGGAGGTTCTCTGTAATTTTGGTAGCTATGAAGGTATCTGGTACCATGAAACGGTTTCACAAACAAAAATATTCAAGAAAGAAGAAGCCCTTGCTATAGCAAATAAGGTGAAAAAGAAAGCTGGTCAAGTAATATCAGTGTCCAAGGAAATGAAAAGACAGCTTTTTCCACAGCTATATGACTTAACAGAGTTACAACGGGATGCAAACCGAAGGTATGGGTTTTCAGCTCAGAAGACTCTAAAAACAGCCCAACAGCTGTATGAGAGCCGGAAACTAATTACCTATCCCAGGACAGATAGCAGATATCTAACGAGTGATTTGGTTTCCACCTTACCTGGATTGGTACAGAATTTGGATCAGGAACCTTATTCTGAATTTGTTAAGCCTTTGCTTTCTCAAGCTAAGCTCCCAACTAGTAAAAGATTGGTTGATGATTCAAAGGTGTCCGACCACCATGGGATAATTCCTACCAAAACCAAGAGAAGAGCTGCATTAACTCCAGACGAGGAGAAAATTTATGACCTTATAGTAAGAAGGTTTCTAGCTGTTTTTTATCCGCCTTACGAGTATGAGGAAACACAAATTCATACAGAAATCGAAAAAGAGACCTTCTATACAAAGGGAATCGTCCAAAAAAACCTAGGATGGAAGCTTTTGTATCAGGCAGAGTCTCAAGGGCAAGGACAAGGCAAGAAAAAGGATGAGGAAGATAAGCCATTACCAGAGCTAGAAGAGGGACAGGCAGTCACCGCGGAAAATACAAAGGTATTATCTAAAAAGACTCAAGCGCCTAAGCCTTACACAGAGGCCACCTTGCTATCCGCCATGGAAAATGCAGGACGATTTGTGGAAGACGAGGAGCTAAAAGAACAATTGAAAAATGGAGGCTTAGGCACCCCAGCCACTAGGGCAGCCATCATTGAACGCTTGTTGCAGGTAGCTTATGTATCACGGAAGGGAAAAGCCCTTATTCCAACAGAAAAGGGTAGAAGTCTTATAGAAGTGGTTCCTGAGGAATTGAAATCTCCAGAAACCACGGGTAAATGGGAGAGAGCTTTAAGCAGCATAGCTGAGGGAAAAATGAAGCCAGAGCGGTTTATGGGTAGCATTGTCAGATATGTAGACTATATTGTTAAGGAAGCAAATGCTCGCAGGGTAAATGTGGTTTTTCCTAAGGAAGAATATCCAAGAAAGAGGAAGTAAAAACTGAAAAATGATTAAGTTTAATATAAAGGAGTTAGTAATGTGAAAGACGCAAAGATAACAACAGTCAAACAAATTTACAGGCAGCCGGAGGAATACTTTGACAAGGAAGTTTCTCTCTCAGGATGGATTCGAAACATCAGAGACTCCAAGGTTTTTGGATTCATTGAGTTTAATGATGGAACCTTTTTCAAGACCATTCAAGTGGTATTTGAAGAAGAAAAATTAGCCAACTTCAAAGACATCACCCATCTGGGTGTTGGTACTGCTATTTTGGTTAAAGGCGTTTTAGTAGCTACGCCAAATGCAAAGCAGCCCTTTGAAATTAAATCAACAGACATACAGGTGGAAGGTCATTGCCCACCAGAATACCCCCTGCAAAAAAAACGTCATAGCTTTGAATATTTAAGAACCATCGCTCATTTGCGACCTCGCACCAATGCTTTTTCTGCTGTTTTTCGTGTTCGATCCCTTTTAGCATATGCCATACATAAGTTTTTCCAGGAGCGAGACTTTGTTTATGTCCACACACCAATTATCACAGCTAGTGATGCAGAAGGTGCTGGTGAAATGTTCCAGGTTACAACCTTAGATTTGCAAAACATACCTAAAACGGACCAGGGAGATATAGATTTCTCTCAGGATTTCTTTGGACGGGAAACCAATCTTACTGTCAGCGGGCAGTTAGCCGCGGAAGCATATGCAATGGCCTTTCGAAATGTTTATACCTTTGGTCCCACTTTTAGAGCAGAAAATTCCAATACCACTCGTCACGCATCAGAGTTTTGGATGATTGAACCAGAAATCGCTTTTGCTGATTTGCAAGATGACATGATGCTAGCAGAGGATATGATTAAGTTCATATTTAA
>JAAZEK010000489.1 GCA_012512335.1 Clostridiales bacterium
CCTTGAGGTCCTGCACATCCACGAGGACCTTGATCGCCTTTTGGACCTTGTTTCCCCTGTGGACCTGGAGGTCCTGTAGGCCCAGGACACCCTGGATCTCCTTGAGGTCCTGCACAACCACGAGGACCTTGATCGCCTTTCGGACCTTGTTTCCCCTGTGGACCTGGAGGTCCTGTAGGACCAATATAACATGAAGGAGGACAGTGATTAGTATGTTTGCGATAGCATACGGTGCAAGTTGGATCGCCACATCCTTTACTTAACTTTGGGATGTTACTATAAAAACTACTCAACCATAAACATCTCCTTTCCGTAGGTCATATACTATAGACAATCCCCTTAAGTGTGCAAAGGGATTTGACGTTTATATATGAAAAAACTCTTCTATATATAAAGTATGTAACTTGTGATCCGAAGGTGCCACATAATTATATTGCTGAAAACACTCATGAATAAATTCACGAGTGTTCTCGGCAATGTTTATAAAATTCACCTTAGACTTATAAAACGATATCCTTCTTCTTGAAGAGTTTCGATGATGATGGGAAGAGCTTCTAGTGTAGCTTTTCTATTGTCACTACCACCAGCGCTATGCATGAGAACAATAGCCCCTGGATGAGCATTATCAACCACACATTTAACGATTTGCTCTGAATTAGTAAAATACCAGTCCATGGAATCAATAGACCAACTTACAACCTTATAGCCAGCCTCTCTTAATGCTGGCATCTGTGTACGCTTTACCAAACCATAAGGTGGTCTATATAGTTTGGTAGTAACATTATAATTGGAGATTGCCTCTTGTGCTTTATCTGTCTCATTCATTAGAATGTCTGTGCTAATATCTGTAGGTCGCATATGACTCCAGCTGTGGTTAGCTATTGTATGGCCACCATCCAATATAGCTTTTATTGTATTTGGATAACTGTCCACTTGTTGCCCAATTAGAAAGAAGGTTCCTGGTATACCATATTCATTTAATATGTTAACAACTTCCATAGTTGTGCTACTATCTGGACCATCATCAAAGGTAAGTGCAATAGTTTTATCACTTGCTTCAAAATCTGATGAGTTCATTGTTATCATAAACGACTGAGGAAATTCTTGAACAAGCATTCTAGCATTGTTCCGAAATAGCTGTAGGTGATTTTCCATATCTGTGTCCAGTTGAATGGGAACTTCTCGAACATAGTTATCTGATCCAGGGCTTTGTCCAACCTGAACATCATTATTAGTAGAATCTAAATCTTCGGGCTCACTACCTACAATATGAGGATTTTCCTCTTTATCGTCCTTGTCTATCTTTTTATCGTTATTTATCTTTTCTCCATTATCAATCTTTTCATCTTTATCAATCTTTTCGTCATCAGTTATCTTATCATTGCTATCTACTTTTTCATTGTCATCTACTGCATCCACTTCATTCTTTGTAATGGGTGTTTGTCCTATTATTTGTTGAGGCTCAACAACTGGAGGACGGGTTGGTTCAGGTACCATTCTTGCGGGGAATTCAAAAGTTAACAATAGGTAAATATCAATTGCAATGATAGTAAGCAAACTACTTCCTAATATAATAGCTAACCATGGTCTTCTTCTCTTCACTAATGACTCTCTCCAATCGTTCTGTTCTCTATGGTTGGTGCTTGTGCTATGAATTATTAGTCTTTGTAATTTTGGTTATTTTATACATTAGTTGTTCCATACACATTGTTACTGTTCACGCCAAAATAATAAATCATATGTAAGAAGCCTTTGCGGGAACGATTATCAATCTTGCGAATATCAACAGAAAATGCGTTAAGCACCTTTCACTGTTTGAACGAAGTGAGTTTGGAAGGTGTAGTATTTTCAGTTGAGATGAGCTCTAGATTGATTCGTGATGGCAATAGCGACTGGAATATATTTATTATTTTACTTCCCAGTGAACAGTAACTACACATTTTTATAAGCTATATTTAAAAAGCGCTAGCTTGGTTGTAATGTCAAATAATTTTTTATATAATGAAGGAAAAGGTCGGGAAGGTGGTTAAATGACATCGGAAGAACGAAGAGAGAGTATTATTGCTGATTTAAAACGTAGTGATGCGCCTTTGACTGGCGCTTATCTAGCAAAACA
>JAAZEK010000490.1 GCA_012512335.1 Clostridiales bacterium
GTTGGATGCAGTTGTTGAATATATGCCATCACCCTTGGACGTACCTGCGATTACGGGTAAGGGACCAAACACAGAAGAGGAAATGGTAAGACATTCCTCTGATGAAGAACCATTTAGTGCTCTGGCTTTTAAGATTGCAACTGATCCTTATGTAGGTAAACTGGCTTTCTTCCGAGTCTATTCCGGAGTTTTAAAGACAGGTAGCTATGTATACAATGCCGTTAAGGGTAAGAGGGAAAGAATTGGCCGAATACTTCTAATGCATGCCAATCATAGAGAAGAAGTTCAGGAAGTTTATGCTGGTGATATAGCAGCGGCAGTCGGCTTAAAGGATACCACCACCGGTGACACCTTGTGCGCCGAAGACGACCCTATCATTTTAGAATCTATGGTATTCCCAGAACCGGTTATTCAAGTAGCTATTGAACCTAAAACCAAAGCTGGTCAAGAGAAGATGGGTGTAGCGCTGGTGAAATTGGCAGAAGAGGATCCAACCTTCCGTACTTATACGGATCAGGAAACTGGACAAACCATTATTGCTGGTATGGGCGAGCTGCATCTTGATATTATTGTAGATCGTATGCTTCGTGAGTTTAAAGTAGAAGCTAATGTAGGTAAACCACAGGTAGCCTATCGTGAAACTATACGCAAAGCTGTTAGAAGCGAAGGTAGATTTGTTAGACAATCCGGTGGTCATGGTCAATATGGTCATGTATGGCTGGAAGTTGAGCCTAGAGAAGCTGGTGAAGGCTACGAATTTGTTAGCAAAATTGTTGGCGGTGTAGTACCAAGAGAGTATATTCAACCCGTTAACAATGGAATCCAGGAAGCCTTGGAAAGTGGCGTCCTGGGTGGATACCCAGTAGTAGATGTTCGAGCCACCTTAGTGGATGGTTCATATCATGATGTAGACTCTTCAGAAATGGCATTTAAGATTGCTGGTTCCATGGCTATCAAAGAAGCCATGAGAAAAGGTGACCCTGCGTTATTGGAGCCAGTTATGGGAGTTGAGGTTACCGTACCTGAAGAATATATGGGTGATGTTATAGGCGATATAAATTCGCGCCGTGGCAGGCTTGAGGGAATGACGGCTCGAGCAGGCGCTCAAGTAATTGATGCCATTATCCCACTAGCAGAAATGTTTGGTTACGCCACGGATCTACGATCAAGAACCCAAGGACGCGGTGTATACAATATGGAATTATCTCACTACGAGGAAGTTCCAAAGAATATAATGGAAAAGCTTATTACAAAGTGAATAAGTACAGTAAAAGAAAATTAATAGTTTTACAAGGAGGATTATAAATCATGGCAAAGGCAAAATTTGAAAGAACCAAACCCCATGTCAACATAGGAACCATCGGACACGTTGATCACGGTAAAACAACCCTGACAGCAGCAATTACAATGGTAATGTCCAAGTATGGAAGAGCAACAGCTACGAAATACGACGAAATTGACAAGGCACCAGAAGAGAAGGAGAGAGGCATTACCATTAACACCTCTCACGTAGAGTA
>JAAZEK010000491.1 GCA_012512335.1 Clostridiales bacterium
AGCTGATATGAGCTCTAGATTGATTCGTGATGGCAACAGCGACTAGAATATGTTTATTATTTTATTTGGCTAGCTATGAACAGTAATCCTATTTATTCCTCGTCGGCTAGCCTTTTTTCACCTGTTAATGCTTGTATAGGCTTGATATTCTGAGTGAATTCTAGGGTCCCTAGATACTCGCCCGCCTCATCACGAACAGCAAAATAACGGATATAGACAAAAGCATCTCCCATTTGAATCCAGAAATCCTCATGATCCTTTTTCCCTGAACGAAGATCCTCTACTATTTTTGCTACTATATGTACACTGGCTGGAGGATGACAATTTTCCACACTGCGCCCTATTACTGATTTAGTTCTGGCAAAAATTCGTTCTTTGCCCTGACTGAAATATTTAACAGTATCATTCTTATCCACAAAGGTAATATCCACTGGTAGGCTATTTAGCATAGCTTCCAGTTCAACTGTTGTCAGTACACCAGTCTCTAGTCTCACTGTACCCTTATCCACTACTGGCTTCTCAGCGATGTTTTCCTTGACATCCTCTCTATCGGGCTTCCATGAACCAGCTGGTCCTACTAAAGCGTATCCAATCTCCTCACTATCACTTACCATTGTCAACCATTCATCCTCTGTCAAGGTTTCTAATGCCATTGGGAACAAAATATTTTCTTCTTTGAAAATCATTTCCTTAACTCTATGCACAGCCTGCCTGACGGCTTCTGCATTTTCTTCTCGACTACCTTTTGTGTTATTAATTCTTTGGATACTGTCCTTAATTTCAGCCCTAATTTCATCATCGACTCCCCACATAACTTTAGGTGGTCCTGTAATATCATATTTCTCAAGGAAGGGAAATAGAATATTCTCTTTTCTACTGTAGTGCTTGTCGATTTCCAGAAGCTTGTTCAAGTGTAGTAACAATTCCTCTGCATTTTCCTTATTATCTTCCTTCTCATATTTTTCCGTTGCAGGAAGGATATTATTATTCATTAAACGCTCAAGAGCACGGTTCTCCAAAATAAAGGTGTGTACAGGGTGTCCTGGAATTTCATGTGGTCCTTCTGGCTTATGAATATCTTCAATTGACCCCTTGAAAACAGCTGCATGGACGTCACATAAACGCTGAACCTCTTCTATGGGCAGTCCATCCATGATCAGACTTTGCTCCATCTGCGATATTTCCGAGGCGGAAACACCATCAATAAGCTTGTCGAAGCGCTCCTTTACCTCATCTACAGTTTTTCCCTCGTGGAGCTCCATTATAATCTCCTTAAGCACCTTTTGACGATGTTCTCTATTGTTTATTATTTCGCTCATATTCATCCTCCTAAATGAATTCTTTATCTACATTTTACCCCCGAAAGCCCCTTGTTAAGCAAAATAAATCACTTATCATTAGTTAGTTTGTTACTGTTCAGCCAAAATAATAAATCATAACATTAGTTTGAATATTAAAACAAATATTCTGGTATTTTCCTACTTTCCTTAGCTATTCTATAGTATAATCAAGATATAATCATAAGTATATAGATATGGAGGGATCTTTAATGAGTCAAATGCCTGATTCGGTTCAATCACATTACAAAACTCGGAATAATGGATGGACAATTGTATCCTTAGTTTTTCTGTCTATGGTGCTGCTATTTCATATTATACAGTTTGGAAGAGAGTTTATTATAAGCTTTAAAGCACTGAACATTGCCCAAGGTATGTCTAATTCGCCATGGGTAGGATTTAAAAACTATAGTACTTTACTATCCAACTTCACGTTTGGCAAAGTGTTAGGAAACACATTTAGGTTTAATCTGCTATTTTCCGGAATGTCTTTTATTTTTGTGGTATTAATTGGTTACATGCTAAATTCACTTCCCAAAGTGATAAGCAATGTAATTACAACTTTTATGGGTCTGTTGTTGTTTCTTCCCGCAGAAGCTTTCTCAGGATGGATCATCCACTTAATTGGTACTGAAATTCTAATTAATCCAATGTCTATGCGATTTTTCTATCCTTTCCTTTGTACAATAAAGTACTTAGGAATCCCGCTGATTCTAATTGCTATTAGAAACGAAATTTACCAAGAAAGGGACAATCTGATCCCCATAAAAATTGCTGGCTTGTATTCCCTGGTTTCTCTCGTTTTTGTATCCAAAAGTTTTCTCACCTTAGCTAATGCCTTTACCAACCCTCTTAATTATGAAACAATGGATATGCTGGATACTTATACATATCGAACAGGCCTGCTTCAAGCAGATATGAGTATGAGTGCAACGGTAGGGGTAATCCAGACCTTAATTACCATTGTATCTGTAGCTGTTTTGTTTGTTCCCATATTGGCTTTGTTCCGCAGTATCTTTAATGGAAAAAGAAAAGTTAGCTTCGATGAAAACTACCTTGCTAGATGGGTTCCTTCAGTTATTTCCCTTGTATTATTTGTTGCGGTTTATTTCTTACCCTACATTAATAAAGCTTATTCATTTGATTTGACACAGCTTGGTGAGCAAGTAAATCTAACGAATACTATATTTGTTTTTATAATAGTGTCTGCCATTTCTGCCTTAATCGCCTCGGCACTTGCCACAGCTATGAGCGGAGCCTTTTTAAATACAAACCGTCTTATTAGAATTTTCGCAGGTATCCTTCTGACCATCATTACCGTGCTTTATATTAGCCCCACTGGATACTCTGGTTACTCTTTGATTAGAAATATGGGTCTTCTAAATACAGTCTTTGCAGTTATTGCGTCCACTTTATTTTCCAGTGCAGCTGTTTGGGCAATGATATGTATGCTTCGTGATGAGCCTACACCAAAAGGAAATTCACTTTTCTTGTCTATGCTAGGATTATTTTTGATTCAGACTGCTCTTATATATGGAAATTCCACAGTTCATTTGGTTTACTTGCCACAGATGCATATGTCACCCTTGCTAATTTTGCGTCAGCTTTTTCAAGTGGTAGGAGAGCCATTAGACCGTGGAGCGGTTGGTTTTTATGGATTTGTAGTTTCGCTACCACCTTTACTTCTATTTCTTATAGCTAATATCTTTCTGCCAAAAGATAAGATGCTAGCTATCATTAGTGCCGGTGTTAAAAGCTAGAAAGATATAGCGGTTAATCTAACAAGGCTTAGCGGGAACGAAAATTTTCTTACAGATAACTGATAACAACATCATATATATCGTTATGTATATCATCAATGGATCGAATAGTACCATTAGAAACACAGGGAATCTTGTGCCAGCCATAGGTTTCAGCTAGCCATAGAGATCCTTTGTAGGACTGCTCTAGATAGACAGTATCCCGTTCGTGAATATCTTTTTCCATTGCACCTGTTATCTTGTTTTTTCTGTTTTGTATTAACTGTTGGGAGAACTCAGGAGGCATATCCAAAAAAATTACGCAATCTGGCCTAGGAAGACCAAAGAGTGTAAACTCAAAATCTAAAAGCCAGTCTAAAAACTTTTTCCTAACCCCACTATCAGTAATTTTAACAGCCTGATGCACCATGTTTGAAGTGGTGTAGCGGTCAGCCAAAACTATGCCTCCGTCTTTATAGAATTCCTCCCAATCCTTCTTATACGATGCATACCTATCAACTGCATAAAAAGTAGATGCTATATAGGGACTCACATCCCCAGGGCTTTTACCAAA
>JAAZEK010000005.1 GCA_012512335.1 Clostridiales bacterium
GTTCTCTTATATTAATGGTTTCTATAACCCATTCAGACCTCATTCCTACAACGATTGGCTGTCCCCTGACGAAAAAGAACTTGAATTTAATCAATTAGTTTTCTAATTACTGTCCAGTTTATTGACATCGGTCCATCTGCCACTCCATCCAATCGGTAGCATCTCTATTACTATCTTTTACACCACCTGCTACCTGACATTTAATCTTGCTGGCACTACTGTTATACAGGCGTTCCAGCTCAAATGCCTTTCTATGCTTATCCCAGTGAACACATTCATGGACTATGGTATTATTGACAGCACCTAAATTTCTAAGGAAGTAGGCTTTGGGGTCTACAAAGATGGTCCTGGCTTTGACTGATGTACTTATGTATTCCTCTGCATCGGAGTCATAAATCTCCGCTTCTGAATCATGGAAATACACCTGCCCAAAAATGGATAAATCTTCTGTGATGTCATGAAGCTTTACATCTAATCCCATCTTCTCAGCAAGTAATAGAGGATCCAAAGACATGGGTACTTTTAAAGCTTCAGGATAATACCGGCGTAAAAAGTCAGTGGCAACTTTATCTAAGTCTTCTTTATAGATATATGGCACGAGTGCGTCTGACATCGGCTTGTCCATTTTATTCTTTTGGTTATAAGTATCGATGCTGTTAATCTTAAAATCATCCAGGCTAAGTGCTAAATCACCCCTGCAGCGTAATATGAACCATTGATAACACTGGTCAAAGTCATCATAGTGATAATCGCCTTCGCCTACTACAATCTCACCTTCTACTATAACATCAAACTCAATTTCCATCTCCGGCAAATCGCTTATCGATACGAATTTAATTTCCATTTCTGCAAGAGCAACTCCACCAACTGTCCGCACATTTCTTATATTTAAATCCAGCCGATCCGGGTTTTCTCCAATATATGCTTCAACAGCAGAGTAAAAATTATTGTAGAATCTATCTGTAACATAACGTGTAAAAGAACGGTTTTCTGCCAAATCATAACCTCCTCTCTTTTGGTTTTTACATATTTTCATTATAACATTTATTTTACAAATGGTAGGCTAAAAAACACCCCTCAAGGTTTTAAAGCCTCGAAGGGTGTTCTCTTTTACCCCAGCCCCTTAAGAGCTTGATTGCTCCCAAGGTTTGCTGGGGATTGGTTTTGTTCTCTCCTTCGGTTACTAACCGATTAGATTAGGTCGGCTTTGGAAGAAGGAATATACTATGCTGCATCTTCCTCATCAACTGCTTCCACTTCGCCTTCCAGGCCGTTATCTATATCTTCTTCGGTGTCAACCTGTTCATCTACAATTTCCTCATCATCTTCAGCCTCTTGTTCATTAGCAGGATCACCTGTTTCTTCTATTTCTTCCTTATCTGTCGCCTCCTGCTGGGTTTTCACAGTATCCTCGCCTGCTGTCAGTGCGATGGTGGTTTTGCCATCCTCAATGGCATCTTTCAGCTGAGTACTGTCTTTTGCCAGAGTAACTTCACTTGCATCGCTACCGTCAGTCTCGTCACCGAGAATCTTAACTTCGTAACCATAGGCAGAGGACTGTGCAGCATAAACACGAGCCGCTACAGTTGCGTTCTTGACATAAATGGTAATACCGGTTGCGTCACCATTGTCGAAGTGAGTTGCAAACTGGCTGCCGTTGAAGGTTACATCGTCACCCAGCAGATAAATGCTGGTCAGATTGGGAACAGAACGGAATGCGTAGTTTTCAAAATTGACATTACCTTCCACAGTAACTTTGGTCAGGCTGGTCATATCTCTGAATGCGCCATTCTTTATGGTAGTGACAGTTTCGGGAA
>JAAZEK010000492.1 GCA_012512335.1 Clostridiales bacterium
AAATCAAAATTCCCATCTATAATGTGACCCAGCTGGATTTTTCATGAGATTCGTACGCTTTTTCCATCACATATTGGATATAGGCTCCATCTCTGATGGATGGGCTGGCCTGACATCCATCATATACGCATTGCAAGAAATTATAGAGGCTATGAACATGACCACGTATCCAACCGATAGATGCCTTTTGGGATACGAAGACTCCACCTGGTTCTGGGAAACGTTGCACAGTTTCTATCCGTGTGAATCCCTTTTCTCCCCCTATGGGCTTATCAGGCTTGGTGTTATCGCAAAAATCCAGGTAGTTGGGATCCATGAGGTTAAATTTGATAGCACCTTTGTCTCCATAGATGCTAAACTGCAACTCGTCATTTGTACCTGTAGCGATTTTTGAGATCTCAATAATGCCTGTGCTTTGATTTTTCATCTTAACCATCATAAAGGATTGATCTTCTGCAGTGATAGGGATCATGCTGCCTTCAGCAGTTGGTCTTTGGGGATATAGAACCCGGTTGCTGGTAATAATGCTTTCATATTCTCCAACTAAATAGTAAATCATATCCAGCACATGGGATCCTAGATCAAAAAGTACGCCTCCACCACCCAGCTTAGCATCTTGCTTCCAAGCGATAGGCTTATTTGGGTCAACGGAGCCTGAGTGCAGATAAGCAGCGTGAAAGGATAAAATACGTCCTAATCTACCTTCCTCTATTAACTGATGTGCACGCATAACTGCTGGAAGAAAGCGGTTCTGAAAAGTCATCTGAGTGGTCAAATCTGTGCCATGTAGCACAGATAGAATTTCCTTAGCATCTGAGTAGCTGATGGTAAGGGGTTTTTCACAATACACATGCTTACCGGCTTTTAATGCAGAAACCACTGCATCCTTATGAAAAACATTGGGAGTACAGATATGTACGATATCAATATCATTTCGTTTCAATATTTCATGGTAGTCAGTTGTTGCAAATTCAAATCCATGTAAGGCCTTTGCCTTCTCTGCTGTTGCTATATGAGAGGTGCAAACACCTACTAATCGTGTACGGAAGGAAAGGTTTTCGTAGTAGAGGGGGATGGTTTTATATCCGTAGGTGTGAGCTTTTCCCATAAAGCCAAAGCCTATCATGCCAATGCCAAATTCTTTCATAAAATATATCTCCTTTCAGGTCAGTTAAAGCAATTAGTAACATGAATGAATTTTATCATATAGATAAGGAGAAAGGAAGGTTACCTGAAAATACTACAATATGATTTATTATTTTTATGTGAACAGTAACAAAGGAAGAGAATGTGAACTGTAACTATAATATAGCAATTAAACGTAAAAGGGAGTAATTACGAGAAAAACATGGTTAAATTACGAAAATAGTTAAATATGGTCTGAAACGACACTTGAAGGCTAGTGTAAAAAGTGATTTAATATACATGAAAGGTCAAAGAAAGTCAAAGTTTACTAAAAAATTAAGGAGAGATATAATATGTTTGGATTAACACCTTATAACAGAAGAAATATGGATATGGGAAGGCGAAGGGGTTCACACCCGATGGATTCAATGGTCGATAACTTTTTCAAAGGATTTTTCGAACCATATCATTACGGACTACAAGGGCAAATGAAGGTAGATATCAAGGACAATGAAACCGACTATGTTATTGAAGCAGACTTGCCTGGTGTGGACAAAAATAATGTTCAAATTGAATTTAAGAATGATATTCTAACTGTTGCTGTTAAACAAGACAATATAAAAGAAGAGGAAAGAGAAAATTTTATATGTAAGGAACGTAGAACCAGTTCAATGAGTAGAAGCTTCAAGGTAGATAATGTAGAGGCGAAGGACATAAAAGCTAAATTCGATAATGGCGTACTGTCAATTACTTTGCCTAAATCAGAGAAAGAAAAGGAAAACCAGTATCGAATTGATATTAACTAATAGAGTGAACTCGCCACTTTTAGAAGTGGAACTCTTGACGTAGGATAAATAAAATTGCAGTTTGAGAAATGCTAAGATGAATGAGTTAATTAATTTAGAAACATGAGACTATAGTAAACACTATTATAAGCAGTTTCGCAAAGTAAAATTATGCAGACTGCTTTTTCTTTTGTACTTTTTTCGCCGATGACTTTCCAGCTATAATATGTTGTAACAGTAGCAATACGCCACCATATAAAAAAATGTCTCCTATACTGGCAAAAGCTCGGAATGGAGAAGGTACCCATATGATATCACCAAGGAACCATAATTTTGTATTTTCATTTATTATATGATAGCTTAGTAGTTTACCATCCAAGAGGTATTGACTAGGGGTTTCTGTTGCTCCTATGTAAGGACTGATATCAATTAAAGGCATAGACCCGCTATTTAGTAAAATGACCAAAGCATTTAGAAAGGTGCCTATGCCGATTATCCAGATATAAGGTAAATTTCGATTAAACCAGATAAACA
>JAAZEK010000493.1 GCA_012512335.1 Clostridiales bacterium
GTGTAAGTCAATTGAAGATATATATTGGGATACTTTTTAGCATAGTATGCATTTTCTTCTGCTGCAGCAAAGCTTCTGCCTGCATGATCAAGAAAAAAGGATACATTAGGATATCTTATGGCAAGGTCTTCGACATCTTGGAGGAAAGTTGGGTAGGATCCATAGTCCATAAGTGCAAAAAGACTGTTTTGATTTGCTATATCCCACCATGGATCAAATATGGGATCGTTATAACGCACACCAGTCCTTGCATACAGCATCTTCACACCAGGCATTTTATGCTTGAGGTGGTACTCTCTTGCTTCCGCTTCAACATCCTCAACATAATTTGAGTCGATAAGTACATAGCCCAGAGCCTTGTTAGGATATTGATGACTCATCTGGAGAACTGCTTTGTTACCTGCCTCGGAGTCTGTCCATATTCCAAGCCATGGTGCAACAACATACTTGTCAACACCCATACGGTCATTGAGCTTTACCATGCCATGGATGTCACCATCAATCATCATACGACCAGTGCCACAGTTGCCTCCCTCTTCAAGGAAATGAGCATGAGAATCAAACACAAATACCGACATAGCCTGTCCCTTTGATGCTTCTTTAGCAATAAAGTCGTTGTCTAATTCCGTGCTTGGTATGTTATCTACACCTGTCAGTCTTTCAAGATTTCCAGCTGCGATTTTCTGCTTTGCCTCCATTGGTATCTCTCCATAATCGATAAAGGCTCTGGAGGCTCCTAGGCTTTTCATTGGCATACCACTACCAAATACTATTCTATCTGCACCATATCTTTCATACAGAACCTCAATAATTTTGTTGGTCTGTAGGGTTGAAAGATCCACATGCAGATTAGGAAAGTCGTCCATTATAGGAAAGAGCATTCGTTCCAGGCTCCAAGTCAATCCATTTAAGATAACATCTATGTCTTCGTAGCTTTCTAATACTGTGGCAAGTTCTTGCATACTTATCTCGGAGGCATCAACAAATAGAGGTATACCCTCTTTTTCAAGAAGTGAATATATCCCACCCATGGTACGCTTATCTGGAATATAACTATGGGATCTTGGAAACATGCGCGCTGCAACCATTTGCTTATCGCGAAGATCAATAAGCATATCTTCAGGATCATAGAAATCACCTGGCTGATTTGGAAGTACTGTGTAGCAGCCATAAAGCCTGTCACTCTTGTTAAGCTCTTCTACCAAACGTTGATTCCCATATTTAGGTGAATAATCCTTTGCCCACCCTGAGTACACGAGAGCAGCTCAACCCCGCATTGATCCATAACCTTCAGGACATCCTCCGTCTTCCACATTTCGCGACGGTGCTTCAAACCTCTCTTACCCACGCATACATTAGAATCAAAAAAACGAATTGGCTTATCCATCATCAATCCTCCTCAAGCATTCTACTAAACTCATTCACAATCTCTTTACCTGATTTCTTATCATTTGGTACTGGAATTTCGAATTCATCATCATCCTTATATCCGTATTTTTCCCACACAGCATACAAAGCCCTATAATCTTTTTTAATGATTTGTTGACGAATTTGAACTAGAAGATTCAAGAGTTTATCTTCAGCTATGAATCCTGCTTCTTCACTTTCTTCCTCCTCATCATCGTACTCATCATATTCATCATAATCATTACCGTAATATGACATATCAATTCTGCAATATATAGATACGATGGCTCGATTACCAACTCTATCTATTGAAACTCCTAAGTCATTTACCCCATCAAACTCATAGCCCTCTAATTCAAAAATCTGCTCCTGTGTAGTGTTAAACGCTATTGACAAGGTCCACCAGTCGTAATCTTCCCGGTACATTACATCATAATATTTCTCCATCAGGGTTCCCCAACCACCTGGTATGTCATAACCGTCAACATGATAGACAAAACTAACCCGTCTTGATGTAGGTGCAGCTCTCCTAGAAAGAGATGCTACTTCAGCCCTCTCTTGTTTTCCAAGAGCTTTGTCAACAGCAAGAAATTCATATGATGTAGAACTGTGATCAGAAGTAAAACCTTTTTTTACACTTATTATTCTCATATCTAAACCTTCGCCTCCTTAAGATCAGATTATTACTTGGAAAAAATCCAATTATAATTTGTCATCATACCGATACTCTCTTAAAAAATTCCAATTAGCATTTGGCATCATACTGATACTCTCTTAGAAAATTCCAATAAGCACTCGAAATTAAACCGATACTCTCTTTTATTTTTACTTTATTAACTTTATTATAATAAAACTAGCAAGAAGTCTCCTACCTTTATTACCTGTTTGAGTTAATCCATGCAGGATATCCCCTGTCGTTCTCATCTTCGAGCCACTTTTCTATTTCATCACGCCTTGCATACGGGAACCCTGCATCCGTATATCCTATATCATCCTGTATTTCTGCTATCACATCATAATATTCATCAATATACTTGTCTTCGTATAATGGGTCTGGACATCCAGGATCAGATCCAATAGCATCTGAAGCAAAAACCCTGCAGCCACCACAGAAGCTTTTTACTTTGCATTTACCACAGTCATAATTCTTGAAGCTCCTATTTGTCCGAAACCCTCTGTATTTTTTTAGAGTACCATTCGTATTCCAAATAGTATCAAAATCTTCAAGTA
>JAAZEK010000494.1 GCA_012512335.1 Clostridiales bacterium
TGTATTTCATCAGATACAACCAGTACATTATGTTTCTTACAAATATCACCGAGTTTTGTAAGTTCATCCTGAGTCCAAACTCGCCCAACTGGGTTATGAGGACTGCACAAGATGAACATCTTCACATTCTCACTGATGATTTTCTCTTCAAAGTCGGCAAAGTCAATTGTATATTTGCCATTTTCATAAATAAGGTGGTTTACGACGATCTTGCGCCTGTTGTTTAAGATGGCAGCTTTAAACGGGGGATATACAGGCTGCTGAATGATAATAGCATCGTTAGCTGCTGTAAGAGCACGAACCGCGATGTTAATAGCAGAAACCACACCAGGGGTACTAATGAGCCAATCATCATTTATATCCCAATTATAGCGTGATGCGAACCAGCCTTTCACTGCTTGAAGATAGTCTGGTTTTAGGATGGAATATCCGTAAATACCATGTTTTGCTCTTTCTATCAATGCTTCAACCACGGAAGGCGGTGCTTGAAAATCCATATCTGCTACCCACAGAGGCAGTATCCCTTCTGGTTTTCCATACTCCTTGGCTAAATCATACTTTACTGAATTAGTACCATAACGATTAATTATTTTATCAAAATCATATTTCATGATGTACCCTCCATTAACCCTATACCATAATAGATATCTACTCACTATATGAATAACATTATCATTAATTCGTAGGATATACAATAATATTGTTAGTTTGCATCTTCAGATGAAGCATACTAGCCTGAAATTCGTTGATAGCGGACTGAAAACATGATAATCTAATTATGTTTATTTTACCGATTGTCCGCAAACTTTATTTTCAAACGCTATATAAGTAGAAGCCTATAAAGGGGTGAAGTCGGGTTGGGGGATTTGCATGATCTGCAAGTTAATAAGGCTTGTGATAAGGCTATTGTTGCGCTCTCGGAAGGTGACAAGGATGCTTTATCTGATATTTTTGACTGCATGGCAAGAATAATATTCTCAGTGGCCTATGGAATTACTGGGAATTATCATGATGCAGAAAATGTGCTGCAGGAAACTATGATTGAAATTAGTAAGTATGCTTACAAATATCGAAGAGGCTCGAATGCAAAAGCGTGGATATTGACAATGGCGCGTCATTGTTCGATAGACATTGTACGCAAAAGAAAAAAACTTGTCCCAATTGAAGAGACGATGAGCATGCCCTATTCCGAACCCGATTTAACACGGTTAGATGTGCTGGATATGCTGAAAATTTTAAGCGAGGATGAAAAACAATGCGTAATATTTCGGCTCTACGCTAAAATGCCATATAATGAGATTTCGCAGATAATGAATATCAGCGTTGCTTCTGCTCAGAAGAAATATCAGCGCGCACTCAAGAAGCTCAAGAACTACAATACATGATTAGGAGGCTTGTATTATGAATAAGCGTGAGATTGTGGAACAATTAAAACAACTAGATGAGATACCAATTCCAGACAAGGAAAAAATATTGTCGACATGTTCGCAACCAATAAAACCCGTAGATAAAGAATTAATTACTATGAATCATCGTAAATTTAAACTCAAACCGTTACTAGCTGTATGTACAGCCTTTGTGTTAATTGTATTAGGGATTTCTACCTATGCTGTAGCAGCTGAAA
>JAAZEK010000495.1 GCA_012512335.1 Clostridiales bacterium
AACAGATTGAGCTATTAATAAGCAATGTAGAAAAGACCATTGCTACATCGAAGGGAGAGATAACAATGGGTAATAGAGAAAAGTTTGAAGGTTTCAAGCAGAAGCTGATCGAGGATAATGAAAATAAATATGGTAAGGAAACACGAGATAAGTACGGTGACGATATTGTAGATGAAAGTAATGCCAAAATGATGGGCTTGACTTATGAGCAATATGAGAAAATGCAAGAGTTGACAAAACAAATAAATGAAACTCTAAAGAAGGCATTTGAACAGGGGGATCCATCCAGTGAGCTTGCCCAAAAGGTATGTGCTTTGCATAAGGAATGGCTAGGTTATACTTGGAATTTCTATTCAAAGGAAGCACATATGGGATTAGCGCAGATGTATGTAGATGATCCACGGTTTAAAAAATATTACGATGATATTGCTGTAGGTTGTGCGGAATTTTTAAATGAGGCAATTAAAATATATTGTAGATAATAATTTTTAGGATTTTTTAGTTTTCTAAGTTTTGCGCAATGACTCAGTTTTAGAAGATAAAGCTTAATAGAGCATCAAAAAAAGAACGGTTGATTCTTATGTACTGAAATCAACCGTTCTAATGTGTGAGCGGGGGTTATCAAAATGTGCTAATGTGCACATGTGGGTATCATTTACTTATTATACTTTTCTTCTACCTTGTTCCAATCTACTACATTGAACCAGGAGTCTACATAGTCTGCTCTCTTATTCTGATACTTTAGGTAATATGCATGTTCCCATACATCAATGCCAAGTAAGGGGTTTTTCCCTTCTGTAACCGGGTTGTCTTGATTGGCTGTAGAAGTAATCTCTAGTTTTCCATCTTCTTTCTTGACTAGCCAAGCCCAGCCACTACCAAATCTACCTAAAGCAGCCTTTTTGAATTCACTCTTAAAATTCTCAAGGCCACCAAAATCCTCTTCTATTCTCTTGGCAACTTGTCCAACAGGATTTCCTCCACCATTAGGTGACATGGTATTCCAGAACATCTTGTGATTTAGATGTCCTCCTCCGTTGTTTCTTACTGCAGTTTTAATCTCCTCTGGTAACGAATTAAGATCAGTAATCAGGTCTCGGATTTTTACATCCTTATACTTTTCATGCCCCTCAAGAGCTTTATTCAAGTTATCAACGTAAGCCTGATGGTGTCTTTTATGGTGAATTTCCATTGTTAATTTATCTATATGTGGTTCCAATGCATCGTAAGCATAATTTAATTCTGGTAATTTGTGAGCCATTCTTTTCTCTCCTAACATTTTCTTAGTGGTTTTATTTCTTGTTTTTTCTTCTTGATTTATATATACCCTAGTTTATAAATGATAAACATTATCAATTAAAAACTTTTAGCAGTTAGCCTTATTACTGTTCGCATCCAAAATAATAAATCATATTTAAGGAGCCTTTGCAGGAACGATTATCAACCTTAGCGAATATCAGCAGAAAATGCGTTAAGCACCTTTCACTGTCTGAACGCAGTGAGTTTGGAAGGTGTAGTATTTTCAGCTGATATGAGCTCTAGATTGATTCGTGATTGCAACAGTGACTGGAATATATTTATTATTTTACTTTCCCAATTAACAGTAACTTCCTTTGTCTTTTAATTGTCCTATTTGAGTTATTTGATTGATACCAAAGGTATGTACATGGTATAATCGAGAGGCAAACAGCAAGCATATTTTGGGAAGGATGAGTAGAAAAATGGAATATGGTTTACAGCTTTACAGTGTTCGTGACATAACGGAAAAAAATCTTGAGGGTGCACTTTCAAAGGTTGCTGAGATAGGATACAGCTTTGTTGAATTTGCTGGATTCTTTGGTTATACTTCAGAGGAAGTATCAGCTATGCTGGCAAAATACAATCTCAAAACCTCAGGCACTCACTCCAACTGGAGAGATCTTGTTACTAATTTCGATGAAACAGTTTCCTATCACAAAGCAATTGGCAACAAGCACTTTATAGTGCCTGGCACTGATTTATGGTCAAGAGAAACTATGGATGAGTTTATTAAATATGCCAACGAACTTGAGCCAAAGCTGGCAGAAGAAGGCATTTCTTTTGGATTTCACAATCACCATCAAGAATTCAAGCCTACTGAAGAAGGATATATTCCTTATGATGAGATTGTTGAAAAAACAAACATCAAACTAGAACTGGATACCTATTGGGCTTATGTAGCTGGCGAAGATCCTGTTGAACTAATGGAAAAATACAAGGATCGCTTGCGCTTCATACATATTAAAGACGGTGATTCCGAAGGCAACGGTACACCTCTTGGCAAGGGAACTGCGCCTGTTGCAGCAGTATATAAGAAGGCTATTGAACTTGGCATTCCTATGGTTGTTGAGAGCGAAACCCTCAAGCCTACTGGTTTAGACGAAGCCCAAATCTGCTTTGATCATTTGAAGGCTCTTGAGAAAGAACTTCTGTAGGGAATATTTCTTAGAAGACGTAAAGGAAGGAGGTGTTTTTCTATATGATAAAAATTTTGTGAAAGTTTGATTCCTTAGCTGAAAATGATAAAGTAAAACAGAATTGAGATATTCGGGCTTAGACATCTTGGCTAAAA
>JAAZEK010000496.1 GCA_012512335.1 Clostridiales bacterium
ATTGTGGATACTCCAACCAATATGCATTCTGAAGTCATAATCGCTGCTGCTAAAGCAGGAAAGCATATATTTACTGAAAAGGTTTTGGCTTTTACAGTTAAGGAAGCTGAAGCGATAGCTGACGCAGTTGAAAAAGCTGGTGTGAAATTTTGTATTTCCTTTCCTCACAGAACTATTCCTGCTAACCTTTTTGCTAAAAAGGCAGTTGAGGAGAAATGGCTTGGAGAAATCACGTTACTAAGAGTTAGAAATGCTCATAACGGTGCTGTTGCCAATTGGTTACCTGCTCATTTCTATGATCCTGTTGCATGTGGCGGTGGCGCCATGATGGATCTTGGAGCACATCCCATGTACCTCTCAAGGTGGCTACTGGGTGAACCAAATAATATTAGCTCTGTATTCAATAATTACACAGATAGGGCTGTAGAAGATAATGCAGTCAGCGTAATTGAGTTTGATAATAAAGCTATTGCCATAGTTGAAACCGGCTTTGTGTCACCTAACAGTCCATCCTCAATGGAGCTTTATGGCACAGAGGGAAGTCTTTTCATAGGCGGGCCTGATAACATTGTGAAGATTTCTTCGCAGAAATATGCGCCGGATTCCAACGGGTTCGTAACTCCGGATGAGTTGCCAGAAGCTTTGCCATCAGCTATGAGTCAGTGGGTTGATGCCATACGAAACAACAGCGAAGTTCACTTTGGATTGGAGGAAGGAATTCAGTTGACGGAACTTATGGAAGCTGCATATAAATCCCATAATTCGGGCTGCAAAGTAAGCTTCTAAGAGTATTTATTCTGTAAAAATCCCATTCAATAATAACTTGGTAAATTGAACTAACGTGCAGCGGGCTCGACCCGCGGCACGATAATAGCGAAACGTAAGCACAGTGACATTTCGTTATCATCTGGGGTGTTTATCTGAGATCCAATATTGAGTTAAGATTGGGAAGACAGGAAATCTACAATAATAGTTTGCTGAATTATCCCAGCCTGTTACTATTCTTAGATATTTTTCTCCAGAATCGTACTGTCTCCAACCAACAACCACCACCCAATGCCAATGTAATGGTGAGGCACATAGCAAAAGGGTGCAAGGTCTATTATTAGAAATTGCTTTTTGTAGTCCGCTATAGCTTAGAATACGTGAATGACTTAATGTGTAAGCTCTATTTGAAATATACTTAGCAAGCTTGCTGGTTATGGTCATTACAGGACCGTTGCCAATTAAATCATGTAAGTCAACAAAGATGCTGTTCAGGCTGTTGTTTTTCATAAGTGATGGATTGCCTGTATAAGCCAACTGCCTGGTAATATTCGTGGCAGCTGTTGCACCGCAGTGATTATGTGCAATATCATTGAAGTTTTTCATGACAGACCAATTTCTTTCTGAATAAGGTATTGTTTCTGAGGTATAGCTATCCCTTGGCATATGTTTTCTATCTATGAAACCGTAGCGTTCATACTGAGACTTTTGCTTCATGCTAATCACTTCCTTAAAATCATTTTACTGTACATTCTTATTATTGTACATAGAAAATATGCAGATAGCCTTAGCTAGTGAGCGGCTGGAATATATTTATTATTTTTTCAGTGAGCAGTAATAATAAAATCGCAGTTGATTAATAAGCTTGTATATAATATAATTTTTTCATATTTATTCATTTTCAACTATATTTTTTCTATTAAAAAGAACGGTAATACGGAGGAGGCAACAAAATGGAGAAAAGAGAAAAGTTTGGGTCCCGCCTGGGATTTATATTAATTGCTGCGGGTTGCTCAATAGGGTTAGGTGATGTCTGGCGTTTTCCCTACATCACAGGGCAGTATGGTGGAGCAATATTTGTTTTTATCTATCTTATATTTATTTTTGCACTTGGTCTGCCTATCATTACTATGGAACTTTCAGTAGGTCGTGCAAGTCAGCAAAGTATTGCTACTTCGTTTCAAGTTTTGCAGAAAAAGGGACAGAAATGGCACTGGTTAGGTTACTCTGGAATTGCTGGCAATTATCTATTGATGATGTTCTATACTACTGTCGCGGGTTGGATGCTTGCCTATTTTTATAAGTTTGCAATAGGCCAATTCAATGCTCTAGATGCTACCCAAGTAGGTCAGGTGTTTTCAAACCTAATATCAAATCCTTTAGAAATGACTATTTGGATGGTCATTCTCACTGTCGTTTGTTTTGGGATATGTTCTCTTGGTTTACAAGATGGCGTTGAAAGGGTAACCAAGGTTATGATGGCATTGCTGCTGGCTATTATTGTTGTACTTGCTGTGAAATCCATCACGCTACCAAATGCTAGTGAGGGCTTAAAATTCTATCTATTACCAGATTTTAATCGTATGAAGGAAATAGGTGTTTGGGAAACAATCTATGCGGCAATGAGTCAGGCATTATTCTCTTTGAGTCTTGGAATCGGTTCCTTAGCGATTTTCGGCAGCTATATTGGTAAAGAACGTAGTCTTTTGGGGGAATCCATAAACATTGCTTCTTTGGATACTGCCATTTCTATTATTGCGGGTTTAATCATTTTTCCAGCTAGCTTCTCGTTTGGAGTTGACCCAG
>JAAZEK010000497.1 GCA_012512335.1 Clostridiales bacterium
TATAAGCTCCTACATAAGTATCATCTCTCTTGAATCCGCCACCATAATACCAATTACTTTGTAAAAATTCTTTAGGCATATTATTTAAGAATTCTTCCTCATGATTCCAAATTCGGTCTGACCAAATCCAAGGGCGTACTCCAGCATCTGTAACCGCTTTTGCATAGAAAAATAAGTCGTGCCACCATAATTCGCTATTTCGAACAACAGCAAGGCTATTCTTTATCTGATGACCATAGGTTTCCTCATCCATTCCAAGATGGAAAAGAGTTGGATTATCAAATAGCTCGATAACTTCCTTTATCAAATCATTGCATACCTTATAATACTCATCAGTAGAAACATAGCGAGCATATTTCCCCAGCCACTCATCATGACAGGTAGAAAAGTTAAGTTTAGGAATAGGGGTAATTCCTTTTTGACGCAAATCGTCTAACATATCAGAGAATTCATTCTTGCTAAGTGAACCTTTTACAGCAATCTCCGGATGGGAATCATATTGAATTCCTTCACCTAAATCTATAACCAATGTGTTGACACCAGCTTCTGGCATATTGCCAGTTACTAAATCCCATACATCCTTGTCAAACCTTAGTGTGTCACTTGCTGTGCAGTAATCTTCTACATAACCATCTCCAAGTAGCTTATGTTTAGCATCTTTGTCAAGCCACATGTTATATCCCACATGGATTAGGTAAGCCCACATTTTATTATCTTTTTTTTGCATAATTAGCACCATCCTTATTTTGATAGATCCTCGTGAACTCGGAATGACAGGCTTTGATTCCTTGCATTAACTCGGAATGACAGCATACTAGATAGTCATCCCGAGTGTAATGAAGTATCTTATAATCTATTATTAGTTTTTCCGTCATATGTAGATGGCAAGGTATCTATTAAGTCTTCTCGATTTATCTTAGAGAAAATATCTTTCCAGCGATTTATAAAACTTTCGTGGGTAATTGCAGGTAAAAAGCCTAATCGTAAATAGATTTTGATAGCAGGGATGCGAAAATCATCCGTGCGCAAAACCATTCGAGCAAATCCTTCATTTTTAGCTTGTCTCATAGCTGCTAAGGAAGCATGAAGCCCTAAATGGTGCCCGGAATGCTCGGGCAAAACACCGACCATGTGTATTACTGCACAATCAGCAGGATAATCATCTGAATCCCAGGAAGCTGCAGTAGCTACTGGTACGTCATTTTCATCTGTTACAAAAAGAACTCGCTCTGGTTTATAAAACCTATCATCTGTCATTAAACTATATGAATATTTCTCCTTGAAAGATTCAGTTATAATTCTCTCCCATGCTTTATGATCACTGGATGAACTCTCGCTACGAGTCTTATATGGTTCTGGTAATGTCAGATCAATTATATTGTTTAAATCCGGGTGTAGCATTATTAATTGTGGATTTTTATTTTCGATGGAACTACTTGACATTCTTTTTTCCCCCTTATCTTATTTTATCTACCATTCTCGTGGGTTAGGTACAGGTAGCCATCTACCTTCTTGTAAAATGGAGTCCTGGCTCACCAGACCAGGTAAAGTCATATCCAAAGAATCGTATATATCTATCGGTACCTTTCTACCTTCATATATAGAGTCAATGAAGTCAGTCATAATAACTACATCAGAGCCACCATGGCCAGATTCTTCTGCTTTTTTCCCTATATCCCGCCATAACTTTGGTAGATATTTTTCTTCATACTTAGTAATCTCATCCCATTGGCCCTTTTCACTTTCTCCATTAACCCAAACCTGATTCCTATCAAAGTCTTTACTTAAGTAACTCCCTTCGTATGCAGCACTTGTTCCCTGCAATGCATAGTTAAGGCTGTATGGGCGTGGTGATGAAATATCGGTTCGTATTTTTATCAAGCGACCTTTAGCAGTTTTACATAGCATCACTGCACTATCATCTCCAGCTATAGGGGCACCATTTAGGTCGAGATTATGCCTACCGGTTCCTGCACAGCACACGCTCTCCACCCTGTCCCCTTCCATCCAGCCCATAATAGGGCCAAGGCTGTGGGTTCCATAAGTAATTCCACGGGTTTCGAATTGATATTTTCGTCTCCAGGGAGTTTTATATAATAGTTCACGGCAATCGTGAAGGTATTCACCTTCCGCATAATACACATCCCCAAACACTCCTGCACGAACCATTTCCTGTATGACCATATATGGT
Source organism: Clostridiales bacterium (assembly GCA_012512335.1). Classification (GTDB taxonomy): domain Bacteria; phylum Bacillota; class Clostridia; order Caldicoprobacterales; family DTU083; genus UBA5454. The sequence goes on from JAAZEK010000497.1 coordinate 2,192, forward strand.
TTCATGTAGTTGCAGTTTTCACCCATCATATACTGAGCACTTGACGTTTTGCTTGCCTCCAATAGCATTTTACATTCTTCTATTGAGATAGCTGCTGTAACTTCACTAAACACATGAATATTTTTCTTAAGTGCATCGATGGATTGACTTACATGCAAGTGCATGGGAGTTCCAATAATTACGATATCCAGATTACCCTTATCTAACATCTCCATATAGTCTGTATATCGTTCTACGCCCTCTATTCCACTTAATGTATTGTCCAATGCTTCAGGATTTAAGTCGCAGGCTGCTGTAAGGGTTGCTTTACCGCTTTCCTTAAAGGCAGCAAGAAAGGCAGATGGGCGGCCTGCTGCGCCAACAATGCCTACTTTCAATTTTTTCATTTCATATCTCCCCCCAATTAAACTCAATTTGCTACTTAGTTATGCTTGATTATTTAGTGTCCATTCAAGATTCCTCGCACACCCGGAATGACAGATATATATTGGAATGACAGACATATCGGAATAACAACATATTTATCAGAATCACAATATATACAAATTAATTACAAATAAATTATAGTTTTACTTTAAAACAACGCATATCCATACACTGAACTCCGTCTTCAAAAATTGGTTCTGGATAATTATCTATAAAGAAATTAGCTATGGTATGACTGTACTCAAAACCTAATGATTTATAGAAACCTTCTGTTGGTGCAGTGGTACCAACCAACATATGAATATAACTTTTTGATGCTTCACCCATGAGCTTCTTTAAAAATTTTGAGCCAATACCTTTACCTTGTAAAGTCTCTAGGACAGCGATGTTCTTAAGTTCACATGATCCATCTTCCAAAGGATACAATACCGCAGCTCCTACTGTATCAGCCCCATCATTATAAATATACAGATCACCATCATATAAATAGCGTTCTATGGCTTCTACATCGGGGTCAGCCAGAAGGAGTATATCCATATATGCATTCTTGTTGTTTTCGATTTTATGTAATTCCAAAGCAATTCTCCTTTAGGGATTTACCGTCCCAGGAAAGCATAAGATTTCCATGGGATAGCAATCTAAAATCTTTCACCACGCTCAGGATGACAGGATTATATTATCAAAGATGACAGGATTACACAATCAGGCCTACAGGATTGGATTATAAATCCTTATTCTTAATTCCGTTGTACCAGGAACCAAAGGGTCTTGCAATAGCTTCACTTACGTACAGA
>JAAZEK010000498.1 GCA_012512335.1 Clostridiales bacterium
ACTTTGTTGCCTTTAACGGATACCTAACCATGATTATGATGCCCGTTGTCTCTATAGGTCGTGTCATAAATGTCTTTCAAAGAGGGATGGCATCTTTCAATAGGTTGGAAGAAATTTTCGGCATTGAACCTGAAATTATAGATGATGCTTTACCTACTACTGAAGAAGAAGCGGAAAAGTTGGAAGGAAATATAGAGTTCAATAATCTATCTTTTGTTTATACTGGTTATAAGGAATATGCATTACAGGATATCTCCTTTAAGCTAGAAAAAGGCCAGATATTAGGAGTTATTGGACGTACGGGAAGTGGGAAAACCACCTTAGTAAATTTGTTGTTGAAGCTTCATAATGTTAAGCCTGGACAAATTCTGATTGATGGTCAAGACATTAACGATTATTCCGTAGAATATCTGAGGGAGAATATAGGCTATGTGCCCCAGGATAACTTTTTGTTCTCTGCTACCATAAACGAGAACATTCGCTATTTTAACGATGAATATAATGATGATGATATAGAAGACGCCTCAAAAGTCAGTATGATCTATGAAAGTATTATGGAGTTCCCTAACAAATTCGAAACGCGAGTTGGGGAGAGGGGAGTGAATCTCTCTGGAGGGCAAAAACAACGGATTTCTATTGCAAGAGCGATTATTAAGCGACCGGCAATTTATATACTGGACGATGCCTTGTCTGCAGTGGATACCAAAACAGAAGAAGCTATTCTTAGTAATCTAAAAGAAGAAATGAGTGGTCATACTGGTATTATCATCTCCCATAGGATTTCTGCCCTAAAGCATGCTGATGAGATCATCGTTCTGGATCACGGGCGTATTGTAGAGAGAGGGCATCATGATGAGCTGATCCAACAGGAAGGTCTTTATCATGAGTTATATCGGGAACAGTATGAAGATGAAGATGAAGAGGGAGATGCTTAAGCATGAAGAAAAATAATCTGTGGCGCTTACTAAAACGGGCTGCCCCTTATTGGAAAGCAATCTTATTTTGCATCATAAGTGTAATAGTAGTTAATATAGCCGAGCTAATAAAGCCAATTATTATACAAATTGTAATTGACGACTTTCTAATTGATAAGAAACTTGAATATGGTCTTTATTCTATTCCATCAATGGGCATTATTTATATGCTTTTAGTGGTGGTTAGCTCAGGATTTACAGTGGCACAGGTCAATGCCATGAACCATGTCGCCCAAAGCATCATTACTAATTTGCGAAGCGAGGTATTTACTCATATTCAGAATATGTCTCTTTCGCTTCTGGATAAGTATTCTTCTGGCCGCTTAATCACCAGAGCAACCAATGATGTAGAAGCCTTAAGCGAAATGTTTACCGATGTATTTATTAATTTATTTAAAGATATTTTTCTTTTAATTGGTATTGTAGTTATTATGATTAGTATGGATTTTAAGCTTGCGATGATTGGCTTTACCGTCATTCCCTTTATTATAATCATTACGAATGTGATGAAAAAGAAGATGAAGGAAAATTTTGTTACGATCAAAAGCCTTACTGGCCGCATCAATGGTTTTTTTGCTGAAAATATTGCAGGTATGAAGCTGGTGCAGATATTTAATATGCAAAAGGAAAAAGAAGGAGAATTTGAGGTTCTAAACGATGAATACTATGATGCTTCTCTAACTCGCTTGAAACTACACAGTCTTCTTAGGCCTGTCATAGAAATTTTTAACACCTTAGCTATTGCTCTTTTAGTCTGGTATGGTATGGGACGAATTATGAACAATACCCTGCAATTAGGTGTGTTATATGCATTCACAAATTATATCAAGCAGTTTTTTGCTCCTATTAATGATTTAGCAGAAATGTATAATACTATCCAGTCAGCAGTTGTTTCTGCGGACCGGGTTTACGAATTGTTGGATCAAAAGGATAGCTTAGAGGACTATGATTCGGGTGAATCTGTAGGACGCTTGGATGGTACCATAGAATTTAAGAATGTTTGGTTTGCATACAATGAAGGCGAGTGGGTACTAAAGGACGTGAGCTTTCGAATTGAAAAGGGGCAGACTGCTGCTTTTGTCGGTGCTACCGGATCTGGGAAAACCACCATTATTAATCTAATTTCTCGTTTTTATGAAGTCCAGAAGGGGCAGATTTTGATAGATGATATACCTATCAACGATATTAATCTAAAGAGCTTACGGCGGAACATTTCTGTTGTATTGCAGGATGTCTTTCTGTTTTCCGGTAGTATTAAGAATAATATTACCCTGCATACCCCTATTTCAGATGAAGAGGTACAAAATGCTCTTGAACTATCATGTGCAGATACCTTTATAAATGAGCTTCCTCGGAAGATGAGGGAGCCAGTAACAGAACGAGGTAGCACCTTTTCAGCTGGTCAGCGACAACTGTTAGCATTTGCTCGAACTATTGCCCATGATCCTTCTATATTTATACTAGATGAGGCGACGGCTAATATTGACACTAAAACGGAAAAGCTTATACAGAAATCCATAGAAAATGTATCAACTGGACGAACAACTGTAATTATTGCTCACCGCTTATCAACGATTCGGCATTCTGATATCATCTTTATAATTAATGATGGCCAAATTATAGAGAGAGGTAACCATGAGGCTCTTATGGAGCTAGAAGGGCATTACCATCAACTGAATGCAGTGTAGCCAAAATAATAAATATATTCCAGTCACTGTTGCCATCACGAATCAATCTAGAGCTCATCTCAGTTGAAAATACTACACCTTCCAAACTCACTACGTTCAGACAGTGAAAGGTGCTTAACGCATTTTTGCTGATATTCACTAAGATCGATAATCGTTCCTGCAAAGGCTCCTTCCATATGATTTATTATTTTGCCGTGAACAGTAACTCTTTAGGGATTGCTGTTTAGATAAGAGGAAGTATTCGTATTTAAATATTATTGGATTTATATTATAATTAAGTTACAAGTATTTCTGGAAGGGGAAAATCAAGTAAAAAACCAAATGTTATATTTCTATTATCAGATGATCATGGTGCATGGGCCATGGGTTGCGCTGGTAACT
>JAAZEK010000048.1 GCA_012512335.1 Clostridiales bacterium
CAAATGAGATTATATCACCTGTTGGATTCCACCTTGGATGTAGATCGCATCTGAAATCACCTGTAATATTAGGGTAAGAATAAAATGAACCTAGGGTTACTCCTTTTTTCTGTTCTATATTATATAAGTATAGATGGCGATAGCTGTCTTTATCTGGATAGCTATCATACAAAAGCCACTTCTGATCTGGTGAATAACTGCAATGGCCATCTTCCACAAAGAATTTTGGATCTAGTACTTCAAACTCTTTACTCTTATCTTTTAAGATATATAATTGGTGACCCAGATCTCCGTTTGCATATATCATCAAATGTTCTTTATCCTTCCACCAATAGTGAGATGCCATATCATAACCGTGTAGAACATACGGATCACTGCCATCAGTATTGACAGTAACTGTAGCTGTCCCCCATCTGCTCCCTTCAACAGGAAAATTTCTTGCTAGGAAAACAAACCTTGATCCATCTGTATTAAAGGTAATATGGTTTATCATAAGCTTTGCGTCCTTGTTTGAAAGTGTTGATTCAGTTAATTCTAGAATTTCAAATAATGACATAATCAGCTTGGATTTTCCTGTACTTAAGTCAATTAAGAATATTCCATCATCCTTTGGAGCCATCACTTCTTTATATTGGTCTGTAATTCCTGCATAACCATATCCTGGTCTGAAATCATACATTCTGTTAAAATTAACACTAAGGGCAAATTTGCCGGTAGGGTCAACACTTGCTACCGGCAAATCTAATACACTTTTTGTTCCTAACTTGATATCCTGAATAATTCCGTGATAACTCTTATTTTGCCTGCTATTATAGATGATTTTGTTTGAATCAAGAGGATGCCATTGAAGCATGGAGCCTTGCTGAAAATTCCAGGCCGTGGTTTCTCCCAGCGCAGTAAAAGCGTGAGATTTCATGTCTATAAGGCCTATTACTGCAAGATCATCCTTTTCTGGTATCCTGTCCCAAAATGCTACTTTGTGACATAAATGATAGCTACTATCCTGATTGAAAGCCGGTACATCGTAGTATCCAAAGAAACAATGCTCCTTGGAGTTACCTAATCTGTTAACAATAACACTTTTATTAATCATAGTTACCACTATTCCCACCTACCTTATTCTTCTTCGTATTCAAACACTTCTGTTAGGCTATAGGGTCCTTTCGGTGCTTCCTCTCTATTTATCCATCTACCATTGGTGAAATCAGGAACTGCTACAGGCATGCCACCCATTGCTATAGAATCCTCTGACAATGCTGTTATGCTCATCCATGAAGCTGTATCGTAAACATCGATGGGAGTTTGTACTTTTCGACGAACGCTGTCAAAGAATGCTTCCAATACTAGAACGTCCATGCCACCATGCCCAGCTTCTTCATCTGGTGTATAGGTCTGCCAAATTGGATGGTCATATTCCTTTCTTAGCTCTAATACATTGTTCCATTGTTCAGCCCATTTGTTATCATATTCATTGTGAACCTGGTCTATAAACAGGGAATTATTATCTTCCATGTAAAGTGCTTTTGTTCCATGTACCTGAAACCCCCTTGA